>JAFGJI010000003.1 GCA_016929175.1 Thermoplasmatota archaeon
AGCTTTTCGGGAAGATACGTATCGGTTACGAAGTCCAACCCGTATTTGGCAAGTGCCTGTTGCTCGGATTTCTTCTTTAGCTTCAACTGCAGCTTGATCTCTTCCTTCCATTTGCTGGAAGTGAACCTCGGATCGGTGAGCTCCGACTTGAGGGCATTGACATCGTTGTCGGAAAGGCTGTCGCTGGGAAGATCATAGTTAACGATGTCCGAGGGTGTGATCCCCAGATACTGCGCGGAAGGAGTGGCCAGATATTCGGATATATGAGCTGTCTTGATGGCCCCGTAAGCGACGGAGGCGAATATCCTGTAGGACCAGGGATCTCCGTCGGTGAATATCACCACAGGAAGCCTGGAGAACTCATGGAGGCGTTTTATGAAACGCCTGGTGGACCGTGCGGGTTGTCCCTTGAGATGAACGAGAACGGCCTTGTGGCTGTCATCGAACCCGTTCTCCACAAGCCTGTCGAACATACCTCCGGTTTCCACGGCGATGACCAGTTTGGCGTTGATCTTCCTGAATTTGAGCTTATCCTCTTCGACATTGTAAGGGATGCCATAGCCCGAATCCCCGACGTCATCCTTGCAGCTGATCTTCTTGATCTCCCCTTTCCTGTTCTTCTCCTCTATGGTCAGGTCTCCGATGACGCGTGCCCCGTCCTCTTCCGGTCTGAGCTTGAAATCCTCCCTCAAGGAAGTGGTTATTATCTCGAGGTCCTCTGCCAGCCGGTTCGATTCATCCTGGGTCGGGAACTTGGCCTTGTTCCACCCTTCCGATATGTAGTACATTTCCCTCAGGGTCGATGATTTCCCGGACCTTATCATGTCACCGATGAAGTCTATCGTGTACAGCGTGCGCAGGAGGCTGGTCGCTCCTCCAAGGTCCTTTGCGGACCTTCTCACCACATCGTCGCCGTACTTCCAGACCTTGTGATGCTTTGAAAGGACGATGTTGTTCTTGGTCCTGGACGAGACCTCCAGGTGAGGCACTTCCCCTTCTTTAATCTGATCGTAGATGATACCGGCCACGCTCCAGAGCCGGTCCTTGGCCAGTTGGTTGGCCTTCGTGATCTCCGCCTTTGTCAATTGATCACCTCTCACATGGGGTCTGCCCCGATCACCTCACCTGATAGCTTGGAGTAGAATATCTCGACCTCCTCGTATTCATCCCTGTCCAATCCCACAAGGGTAAACCCGAGATGCAGGGACCTGGCGGGAAGCAGAGGTCCCACATCCCATTCGATCACACCAGGTCGCATCCTGTATGTTTCCGGATAGACACCCTGGACCAATGTGTCAGGGACCTTTACGGCCAGTTTGAACTTCCTCTCCTTCTGGGTGTAGTTCTGGACCCTTATCGTGACCTCGGTGACGGGCTGTTTCTCTTCCCCCTCCCCCACTTCGTGGTAGTGTATCCCGGAATCGATCACATGCACGTTCATGATCTTGGTGATGACCTCTTCCAGCGGTAGCTGAGGTCTCTCGAGTATATCGGAGCTCTTCCTTGCGATCTCCGGAAGTATCTCCTTGATAAGGGTGTACTTCTCCGAGACCTTCTTGAGCTTCTTCTTCTTGTTGATGTGGGATTTCACCCTTCTTCCACAGTCCATGAGGGCTCTCGTGCATTCCTCGATGATCTCATCCACATCTGCAACGGCCTCCTTGGATTCGGAGGTGAAGGGAACGTTCGTGGATGCGATGTGTATCAATATCACGGCGGGTCCGGCAGGGAGTCCTTTACCCCCCCGCTGTTCCAGGCCGTAAGGCCTCCAGTTGATCTTCTCGATGGCATGCGTCATGGCGCAACCCCCCTGGGAATAGAGCAGAGGCACCCTGTTCGCGAACCGGAGCACCTGGACAGTGTCTCCCGGGGGAAGTTCGCCGCCGTACACGATCCCTGCCTCTACCTGGAAGGGGGTGCCTCTGAAGACCCGGGGTTCCCTGGTGACGGTGTAGGCGAACTTGGAATCTATCTCCTTGCGAAGTCCCTTCCTTATCAATCTGTCACCTATCGGGGAAAGACAGTCGGTCGGGGGTGACATGAACTTCATGTCCTGTATGACAGAATACAACGTCTGGATGTCCTCAAGTGGTATTCTCCTTGGATTGATGGAGTCCTTGATGCTGGCTTTTTCCAGTATCTCACGGGCACCCCGTGGTGATATACGGGCGAATTCGTTCGTGAGAAAAGAGGAAGCTTTTTTTGCCTCCGTGTACTGAAGCATGCTCTTCAGGACACCGAGCTCTGTCCCGTGAGGATGGGGTTTGCTCTCCTTTGCAGGTTCGGGCATCTTGTCCACGACCTTCTGGAAGTGGAACTTCTCACCGTCCGGGTCCTCGAAGTATATATCGACATGGGGATTGACTATGGCGGTTGACCTTAGATACTCGTGAACGGTCTGTTTCTTGTTCTTCTGGTACCTCCCCTCGATCTCGCAGCTGAACTCGGTACCATGGGAGGCATCCCACAGGATCACCTCGCTCGAGATTATCTGCGGTCTATTGTTCTTGGTATTGATCTGTATCTCCATCCTGTTGCAGGGGTAATCCTCTCCTATCTTGGATATGACCGTTATCGTTTTTCCCGTGGTCAGCTGCGAGTAGAGCACCACGGAGGATATCCCTATCCCCTGCTGCCCCCTTGATTGTCTTATGGAATGGAACCTGGACCCGTAGAGGAGCCTTCCGAAGACGTTGGGTATCTGCTGTTTCACGATCCCCGGCCCGTTATCCCTTACAGTTATCCTGAACCTGTCGCGGTCATCGGTCTTCTGGATCCTTACATTGATGACGGGGAGGATGCCTGCTTCCTCACAGGCATCAAGGGAATTGTCCACAGCTTCCTTGACCGATACGAGCATTGCCTTTGAAGGATTGTCAAATCCAAGTATCTGTCTGTTCTTGGAGAAGAAGTCCGAGATGGAGATCTCCTTCTGGTTCTCGGCCATTTTCTCGGCATAAGGTACAACCAACCGTTAACCCCCAAATAGTCGTGAGCGCGATCGGATGTTATTGGAAACCATGATTTAAATCAAGATGTGGGGGTGGGTGAAAGAACATCATACCCTTTTCTTCATTTTCTCTTGGTGAAGAAGAGGACAAGGAAGATGACACCAATAAGCAATGGCAGAAGCGTCAGCATGAGCCCGAAGGAGGACCATTGAAGGACCTCGTTGACGGTCGGATCATCGAAGAATATGTATTCGATCGCCAGTATTACGAAATTACCCAACGCATCCGCCAGTCCGATGCAGGCGAAGACCAGGAACAGAACGTTCATCAATCGGCTCATCTCCTCGGAGACCTCTCTCTGCCTGGTGTCGATGAAGGTCCGAAGTACCTCTATGGTGGAGGAAAGGATGTCCCGGGAATGGGATAGTTCATCGAGCAGTATGTTGAGGTCGCGTCTGGTGGTTCCTATGCTCTTCTGCGTGATCCCTCCGACCGTCTGAGATATGTCCTCGATCGAAGCGGTTTGCCCTTTCAATGAGAGCGATGAGGAGACCTCTGCAGCGCCCTGGTACAGATCCTGCATCTTCGATGAATATCCCATGATCTGATGCTCGACCTCGGAGACAAGGGAGAACCTGATCGAAGCTCTTGTCAGAAGCTCTTTTTCTGTTTCGAAGCTCTCCCGTTCAAGAAAACCCCTCTCCTTCTTTTTCTTCTTCTTCGCGCCGACCGTCGGAGTGTAGATCTGCATATGGTTATGGATGCTGTTCTGCAGCTGGAAGATCTGGTCCTTGAGGTCCTTTCCCTGGGAAAATATGTTCTTGAGCTCCATCCTCTCCAGGTCTTTGAATCTGGATCGTATTATGAAAAGATCGATAAGTCTTGATCTGACCGCCATCAGGTTAATCAGATACGTCTGCCTGATCTGGTAGAGCGTCCTTTCATTCTGGTCCTCCCTTTCGTAGGGGGAATTGGTCGATATTTGTACGGGAGAACCCCCGTAGGTGCCGAGGGACCGGATATCACTCATGTTCAGTTCTAGGACCATATCGTGTGGGAAGATGTCCTTTGTCCCCCCCTGCGGTCGACCCAGGGCATAAAGGGAGGATGATACCTTTCCATGCTGGAGGGAATTGACCATGATATCCTCTGTCCTGTTCATGATACGGTTCAGATAGGATATGTTGGATTGCAGGAGGTCCAGATCATCCTCCAGGCGTTCCTTGTCCTTGTATAGGAAGGATATGTCCGAATAGGTCCGGAGCCAGACCTTTTCATTACTGGCGCAAACGAAAAGGTTATAGTGATGGGTAGAGCCCCCTTTGTCTATGTACGGATGCAGCTTCTCCGTGATCGACCTTCGGTATGCAGTGATCTCCTCGAACTTGATCTTGACGAGGTCAGGGGAGACCTCCACGGAACCTTTTGCATCGGGCTTGACATCCATCGACAGCTCTATCAGGACCATTTCCTCTTTCATCGAGGGATCGCATTTTATTCCCTGGGTGTTGGGGTAATTTGTCCTGAGGAACTCAAGGACCTGCTTCTCCTTGCCCTTCCCCGGCATGAAAAGGACAATTGAATAGACCTTCGGGCCATATAAAGTAAAAGTCCTCAAAGTCCGTCACCCTCCAGGGAAAGAAGCCCATCCGATATTTTGAAAATTGTATTAACGGATACCGATGGTCATGGATTTATAATAAAATATGGGTGTTTCCCGGGCTCAAATGGGATCATCGGTCCATACAGCAGCAGATGGACTTCCTTTCAATGATATGGCCCTCCGAGGCCATCCATCTGAGAGTTGACCTTCCGGGAAGCACGATCCCGTCGAAACCCAGTCCGAGCAATTTGACCTCTATCTCCGAGTACCCCTTCGGCCTCATGCAGCCAAGGACCAATCTTCCCTTCAGTGAACTCCTCATCCTGGCAGCCAGGTCCAAAATATCATCAGGGGGCGGAGGGGACGATCCCTGAAATCGTGTCCCCTTTGTGGGTATCAGGATGATAAGGACCACGGTATCCACGTCCATTTTGGACAGCATTTCAACAGCTTCATGTTCCCAGGATATCACTCCACGGTCAAGACCGGCAAGTATGTGGGGTGCCACATCCACCCCCTTCTCCCTCAACATGGTTAACGTATCGATGAAATCCCCTTTTTTTCTGTCAAGATGAAGGACGTTCCTGATGGTCTTGTCATCATATACCAGATCGAATGAGACCTTATCGACACCGGAGGTCGATATGGAAGATGCCACCCTTTCTCCGACAAGCCCACTGTGCAGATTGATCAGAAGACCGGTCTCTTCTTTCAACTTCCTTATCTCTTCGAAAGTGTAAGGCGGAAAGTCCACGGCTCCGAAGGGATCGCAGCCCCCCGAAATGAGAATTCCCGATCCATTCCTCTCCCACAGATCGATCCCGAACTTGTACAATGAACCTTTTGGCGATATGTCCCTCATCCCCTTGAGGTATTTTCCACAGCAGTGGTCACAGGACAAGGCGCATCTTGTTCCAGTTACCGAAACGGAAGGGAAGCTGCTACCCGGTTCGTATACGGTTATCCTTCGCACAGGCACTTCATGAAATAAGCATACTTATCACTTTTCCGGGTGCGAGACCACATCAGATAATGTTTATATGGGGACCGGGCATTGGAATGGACCCCTGACGGCCGGGGACCCCGGTCTTGAGGATGCGGAGAAGATATCATGAAGATGTCGCAGGAGCAGGTCATCGGGTGGTCGAGGTACGGGATGGTGCCTTGTGATTGGATAGTCCCGGGGAAGATCCTGGCATCGATCTATCCGCCGGACCTTGAATATCTTGAATTCCTCAACAGGTGCGAGGGGATCGGGGTATCGATCAACCTTTCGGAAGCCCCATGGCCTGCGGGATGGTCCGAGGGATCGGGGATCATGTGCCATCATATTCCTGTCGTGGACATGTCCGTGCCGACCCGGGATCAGGTGAGGGAGGCGATCGGGATAATCTCTTCCAATGATGGTCCAGTCATGGTCCACTGTGCAGCGGGGATCGGGAGGACCGGGACCTTGTTAGCCCTGTATCTTGTCAACGAGGGCATGTCTCCTTCCGAGGCGATCGCACTTGTCAGAGGCAGGAGGAGCGGTTCGATACAGACCCTGCAGCAGGAGAGGATGATCTATGAATGGAAGGCAGAGAGCGGAAGGTGAAACCGGGATCGATGCCATAGTCCTTGCAGGGGGTTTCGCGAGGAGAATGTGGCCTCTGACAAGGGACAGGCCCAAACAACTACTGCCGATCGCCGGGAGGCCGATGATCAGATACACCCTCGACAAGTTGAAGGATATTGAGTGCATAGAGAATGTGTTCCTTTCCACCAACGAGGCGTTCGAGGAGCAGTTCAGAGGTTTTTTGAGGGACCATGGCGAGGAAAGGGTCAAACTGGTGATCGAGCCTTCGACCACGGATGAAAAGAAACTGGGGTCCATTGGCGGCCTCGGTTACCTGATAAGAAAGGAGCACCTTTCAAGGGATACCATGATAATAGGCGGTGACAACATCTTCGATTTCCATCCCTTCGAAGCTGTGGAGCGGTTCAGGGAGGCCGGCATGGACCTTGTGGCCGTTCATGACGTCGGGACCATGGAGAAGGCCAGGCTTTACGGGATAGTCGATGTCGATGATGACGGAATCATAACCGGTTTTCTAGAGAAACCGGACGTCCCTCCCTCCACACTTGCTGCCACTGCATTCTATATCTTTACCGCAGGGACCATCCGCCTTGTCCCCGAATATCTTGATGAAGGGGGGAAAGCGGATGCACTTGGCAATTTCGTGAGATACCTGGTCAACAGGAAACCTGTTCTTGCCTGGAAATTCCCGGGAAAATGGTTCGATATAGGGTCTCTCGAGGTATACCGTGAGGCCAACAATTATTTCGAGAAGATATCGAAATGACAGGGAAATATCGGATCATGGATGTCGCCGGCGATCGATCCCTATATGATCTTCCCGGTGCTCGTGACCTGTATCCTGCTGCCAACGATATTGTAGGTTAGCTGGATGCTCTTTTGCTCGAGTGAGAACTTGTTCACGGTCAGGGTATGGTAGATCCCGTCTATGATGCGGGTCGATCTCAGCTCTAGGATCCCATCGAACTTGTCTATGACCGACTGCATCTCCCGCTCTCCGAGTATATCGGCCATCAGGAACACGACCACGATCCCTTTCTGCATCGCGATCTCCCTCACCATGATGAGGAGGTCGCCCGTATCGGGGATCCCGAACTTTTCGACGAAGAAGGTCAGAGGATTGATCAGCACCCGATCGACCCTGTTCTCGGGCAGCTTTCTCATGTGTTCGATGATCCTTGC
>JAFGJI010000171.1 GCA_016929175.1 Thermoplasmatota archaeon
AAAGGTGCACCAGCCTGCGAGGCAGGGTCCTGGACCTCGAAGAGCCCCTCCTTGAATTCGTTGGAACGGAACACGTTGAACTTCTTTCCGAAAACCAGCGCATCGGGAGCCTAATCCACCGAAACCACATCATGCCCCGAAGCTCTCAGCCTTTTCCTTAGCTCGGACCTGCTGGTCCTGAGTGTGTTCACCCTGATGGCAAGATCGGAATAGGTGTTTAATGAGTGCAGAATGTCGTCCCATTCCTCGCCGAGCTCCGTCTCACCGAGCTCATCGAGCCAGTCGGGGATCGACTCCCTGACAGCCCTGTTCATCCTGGCTCTCTCCAGCCTCTTCCTGACCCGATCGGGGGACAAACCCCTGTACTCTGGTCTCCTCTCGACCTCCTCCCCCTTTTTGATCTGGTATGCCCCGAGAACATGCCAGAGGTCCCGATCGTCGAAGGAGGGCTCCCTTCCGAGACCGCTCCAGAGGAGCCTCCAGTACCTTATTATGTCGTAGACGGTGTTGGAGAAAAGAGCCCTCTGCCTGTCGGACCATTTTGGGTTCCTGGAGAGTGCATCTCCGATGACGGATGATGCATGCCTGCCCCCCGATAGGACCTCCCGGAGCGCCGATATGGCCTCCTGTCCGAAATCCCTTCTAAGTTCCAGCTTCAGGCCTCCGCGTTCATGGCAAACCCTGCGGGCCATGACCTTCATGAATATTTAATTAGGCTTACCGCATAGACCCTTACATGAGGGAGAGACCTTTGCTGGTCACGGCAGCTCTTATCTTGAGAGGGGACCGCATCCTGACAGCACAGAGGCTTTCGGATTCCAGGTTCGAGCCCGACAAGTGGGAATTCCCCGGCGGCAAGGTGGATTTCGGGGAGCATCCAAAAAGGTCTCTAGAAAGAGAGCTCCAGGAGGAACTCGGGATCGATGTGGAGGTCGGACAGCTATACGAGCTGGCGTCCCATGTATACGACCAGAATGGCATGAGAAGGCATGTCGTCATCCTGTTCTACCTCTGCCGGATCTCCTCGGGAGAGCCCGCCCCCCTGGACTGCCAGGACCTAAGATGGGTCTCACGGGAAGAACTCACAAATTATATCTACGTCGAGGGTGACCACCCCATTGCAATGAAGATCAAGAACGACGACGATCTCTGGTCTAGGACATGAAGATACGGGCGAAGACCCGGGAATCCCCCATGTAATTGCTCAGAAGCGCTGTCTCGTCAGGCATGTGCGCGGTCTCCTCCATCTTACCCCAGACAGCGGCCGGATAGCCTCTTCTCCTCAGGATCGCCGCGCAGGTCCCACCACCGATACCCTGCGGTTTTGCTTCGACACCATAGACTTCCCTGATGGCCTCTTTCAACATGCCCACCACATGGTGGTCCGGCGAGGTCGGGGGAGCGGCCTGTTCGTACTGGACGGTCTCGACCTCCATCCGAACCCCGTGCTTCTTCGAGTGCTCCTCCGCCCTTGTCCTGATGAGATCAAGGACCTCCTGCGCCCTGTAGTGTGGCATGATCCTGCAGTCGATATAGCTAATGTCCTCGCCCGGGACAGTGTTGATGTTGGGAACGTTCGCTTCCCTCTTCGAGGGGACGAACGATGACCTGGGATAGTCGTAGAGAAGGTCCTCGTGCGGGTATCTATCGTTGAGCTCGTCGTGTATATCGACAAGGAACCTCATCGCTGCGAGATTTGCATTTATGCCCTTGTGGGGGACCGATGCGTGCACCTGCTTTCCGAATGTTGTCACCTTGATCCACATTATGGATTTCTCCGCAACCTCTATCATGGACCCGTCGGGCTCCCCGGCGTCCGGTACGATGAAAAGGTCGTCCCTGGAGAACAATCCTTCATGCTCTTTTAAAAGGTACACCATCCCCTTTTCAGACCCGACCTCTTCATCGGCGACGAGGAAGATGTTGATATCCCTCTTCGGTCTTGCACCGCTTTCCAGAAGAGCCCTTGCAGCGAAGAGGGATGCTATCAGGTCCTGGCCGTTGTCCTCGATCCCCCTGGCTATGAGCCTGTCACCATCCACCCTGAGAGTGTAGGGGTCCCCCGTCCACTTGTTCAGGTCCCCGGGGGGGACCACATCCAGATGAGCGAATAACCATATCCGGGGGAGCGAGGGATCATCCCCACGGACCCTGAGAAGGATGTTGGGCCGCTTCCCGGCCGTTACCCTCTCGTCAGGGGCATCATATCTCTCGATCCCGTCGAACCCCCAGTCAGATACCAGCTCGAGGATCCTCTGGGCCTTCTTCATCTCGCCGTCCCCCCCGGATCCTGGGGCGATAGCCGGGATGGAAAGGATATCCCTTGCGAACTCTATCATGTCGTCAGTGGAACCTTTCAGGAAGGATTCTATCTTCTTCATATCGGGCATCGGACTACCTCTTTCCGTGATATGGCTCATCACACAATATGCTTGCTATATTAGGACAAGGTCCGCCCAGACGGGCTTGTGGTCCGATGCTCCCCTGATATCGAGAACACTTGCGCTCCTGACCTCGAACATCTCGTTGAAGAGTATGTAATCGATGTGGGCTTTTTCATCCTCGACATCCGAGGCGGGGTACGTGTTGATATCCAGAACATCGTTCCTGAATTTCTCATCAACACAATGCCACGCGCTCGAGAGGTTCAGATGGCCCCCTGCAATGCTTGTATTCCCCCGGTCCTCCCCGAAGAGGTAAGGGTTCAATTGGGCCATCATCGGTTCGTGAGGCTCCGTGTTGAGATCCCCTCCCACGATCAGACCGTCATATTCCAGAGTAAGGTTCAAAAACAGGTCCCTGAGGAACCTGAGCTGCTTCTCTCTCTCTGGCTCCTCCAGCCCCATGTGAAGTCCAACAAGCCTGACATCGCTCTCCCCCATCTTCACGGTGGCGGATATTGCTATCCTTGGAATGTCGTCCGCCGGGAGTGAGTGCACCTTGAGGTCCTTCATCTCGAACTTTGACAATATTGCGACCCCCGGGGTCCCGGTTCCGGGATCTGGACCCCTGAACAGGTACATATCGAGCCTGGATGCATAGTAGAACGCAGGGTCGAAGTTGCCCTCGGTGAACCGCAGAGAATCGCTTTCTTGCAGGAATATGATATCCGCGTCGATGTCCTTCAGGACCTCAAACTGGACCGTCGGGTCCACCCTTCCATCGTTCGAATAACCGTGGTGCACGTTGTAGGTTGCGATCCTGACGGTATCTCCCGGGACAACGTTCTTTTTGGGTATTTCCCCGGAGTATATCGTCACCGAGAGAACCCCTGTCATTACGATCAAAGCGAGGGTGAGGGCTCCAACAGTGATAAGCTGGCCTCTGATCCTCGGCGAACCCTCTGATACTTTCCTCAGGTGGCCAGAGCCTTTTCCGGCGTCCACGGTCGGTGAGCCTTTCTCGATCTCTAGTTCAGTCTTGACCATCCTGGCGGCTGGCTCGTCAACTCTGGCCGTGGAGCAGGCAAAGCCGGATACCGCCAATATCACCATGCCCAGGAACATGAAGGTTGGAATGGAATCCTTCAGCATCCATCCCAGGGGAAGGAAGGACCAGTTCAGGGAGAGCGTTACAAGAAGAAATACCATTGTTACGGCCCCAAAAGCAACTGCCCCCACACGACCGAAGTGCCCGGGAAAACCCCTTTTCCTGCTCTTCGAGGGGAACCCTACCACCCTGCTTCCCCCCTTGCCTTCCAGTCTGAAGCTCTCCCCCGCGAAAGGTTTGCTGTCCGTCAAGGCATCAAGGATCAGCCATGTATCGACCATTCCGATCCACACTATGAGAATGGGCTGGACGGGAACGAAAGGGAGTATCCGATAATGGAGGTAGAACAGGTTCACGGCGGACAGCAGGAGAAGGACGTTCCCTATCACGGCACCCTTGGGGTGAGCGAAGCTCCTTCTAAGGGCAAGCAGGTATCCGGAAGAAGAGAGCAGGGATAGAAGGAACAGACCCACGGAGACTATTGACATAGACAGGACCCACTGGTAAGGGGACCCCACCCAGGCGCTCGTGACCGATGGGTTTGCCAGGATGCCGGCGGAAAGATAGATGAAACCCCCCAATCCGAAAGCGGGGGCCCACGAGTCCGCAGCACCGCCTGTTATCGTCGATCCCTTTTTCCCCTTGCTCCCCCTGTCATTATCGAGAATGGGGGCATCCCGGAAGAGGAACAGGAAAAAAGCTGCTACTCCGCAGATGGCGGTGCTTAGTGCAGGTGCAAGGATGATACCTGCGGCTTCCACCACGATCGAGGGGTCCACCCCTCGTCCCAAGGCTGACAGGGCGAGGAGCGCCAGAAGTGCCAGTCCGAAGGATGCGGCCAGGGATTGCGACGAGAACACATCCGGATCGACCTCCCGCTCCCTTCTATGGAGGGCGAGAAGAAGAAGAAGGAACAGGGACGACGAGGCGAAGGTTAGCCCTGAGAATATCAGGTGAAGAGGAGGTTCCAGTCCCATTCCCATCGGAAGCCTGCCAGCGATCATGACAGCCCCAAGGATGAAGAACGAGTTCCGAAAACCCAGAAGCCTCACCATGGGGCCCAGGAGCAGGACCATCAGGAAAAGCAGGATCAGAACGCTTACGGGCGATACTCCCAGCCCGACCAGGTTGTAGAAGTACACGGAGGCAAGGAACTCCCTGTAGGTCTGAAGCATTACGAGCACCACGACCATCAGAAGGAGCACCCAGAGGACGGAGTGCCGGTTATTGGATTTCAGGACCAGGGCCCTCTCCGGAGCCTCTACCCCTTTATTCTCTCCCTTCATGGGAATGACGACCCCCGGGAACAGGGATAGGGATATGTATTTATCATATTGTTGGTCGATGGGCCCTTGGAGGCCTTTAATGTTCCTTGACCTTCCGAAGTTCAGACATCTCGAATTCCTCACGAGCAGGCCGCCCCCCAGGTACGACCTTGCATGGAGCAATATTGTTCCTGAATGGCCAAAAGCCATGGAAAGCGGCCTGGACCCGAAACTCATCAGCGCAGGCGGGCATCTCGGTGACGAAGGCCTGAGGTCTCACATCTCCTCATTGTACGGTGTGGACCGCTCCTGTGTCGTCCTAACGAACGGGTGCAGCGAAGGCAATACCCTTGCCTACATGTCATCCCTTCAAAGAGGTGACAAGGTCCTGATAGAGAAGCCGATATATACGCCCCTGATCGAGATCCCGAAGGCACTTGGATGTGAGGTCCACACGATCAAGAGAAGACCTGATGATTACAAATTCGATATCCGGGAGCTCAGGGAGAGGATCGAAAGCATATCCCCCGCACTTTTCGTCATGCAGAACATGAACAACCCTTCGGGAAAGGCGCTTTTCGGACCGGAGCTTCGGGATATCGCCAAGGTACTATCCGATTATCAGTTACCCGTTATGGTCGATGAGGTCTATAGAGACTTCGCCATGTCATTGGTCGATGGAAAGTTCGTGAACGCTTTTCCCTCCATGGCGGAGCTCTATGACCGGGCCATCATCACCTCCTCCGTTACAAAGGTCTACGGAGCAGGAGGCCTGGTATCCGGCTGGTTGGTGGGGCCGAAAAGGATCGCGAACCGGGCAAGGAGGTTGAAGATATACACCGTCCCGATGGTAAGCCATATCGGCGGACGGATCGCTCACCGCATTCTTTCCATGAGAGATTCCGTGCTCCCGAAGGAGTTTGCTAGGATAAGGGAGAAATTGAACCTGGTCTCGACATGGGCCAAGGGAAGGAGAGATGTTCACTGGTCAGAGCCGGATGGTTGTGCAGTGGGATTCCTCAGGTACGACCATGATATCCCCTCGATCGAAGCATGCGAGCGGCTCTATGCCGATCATCAGGTAAGGGTGGTGCCCGGAGAGTATTTCCATATCGAAAACGGTTTCAGGCTGGGCGTGGCGGGCAATTATGACGATCTCAAGGGCGGTCTGCGGGAAATTGACAGGTTCCTGGACTCGGTCTGATCGAAGGGTCAGAACTCATCCAGTGTCGTCAACCTCCTTTCCGTCAGATATCTGG
>JAFGJI010000172.1 GCA_016929175.1 Thermoplasmatota archaeon
GCCACCTCCGGGTCCCAGGGATAGTTGCATGATGGGAGGAAACCGTTGCTGGTCCTCCTGAGCTCCCATTCGTAGCTTCCCAGTTCGAGCACCGCAACCTCGTTCGTCTTGGCATCGGCTATCAGGTAGTCTCCGCAGTAGGCGCCGTTCGTCTGCTCGAGCATAATGTCAGTGAAGGAGTCGATGGAGTCGGCATACTGAACAGCTTTCCTGAGCCTAACGAACGAGGGAGTGCCGAACCAGCGGTAGGGTCCGGTACCCAGGGTGGTCTCGGCCACCACCAGTCCCGCGGAATTGGTGTAATACTCCGTTCCTGACCAGATCATCCCGGCGGTGACCTCCATGAAGATCCTGTTGCCCCTGTCCGGTATTATATCGATGAAGACCGCGTGGGCCGGGCTCAGGAAATACGGCATCCAGAGGGACTGGCCCAGAACGAAGCCTCCGTCTGCGGTGGCATCACCGGTGGCCACGAAAGCACTACAGTGATGGGGTGTCCTCGGTTCGTAGTTCGGAAGGTCCGGGTCGAAGGGCAGCCACCACCATGGATCGCCCGGCAGCTCCATCCTCCACCAGATGTCCCAGATGGCGTTGAGGGCCAGTATGTCCCATCTGTCAACCGGGTCCCCCAGAGGGTTCCTTGCCCCGTTCTCGGAGGCTCCTCTTACGATCCCATCCATCTCCTGGCGCTGCTCCTCCGGAACGTATAGCCAGTAGTTCACGGCCATGGCCCTGACCTGCCTCCAGTCGGTTCCGTAGCTTCTCTCGGTGGCATGCGCATAAGCGGAGATCGATCTAGGGATGAGGTCCGCCAGAACGGAGCCGTGCTGGTAGCCTATCTGGTCCGGGGAGCCACTGACCTGTATGTGCCTGAACCCTTTCTTCTCCCGGATGAAACCCCCGGAGGGTGTCTGCTGTCCATCAACGACATCCCCCTCTGCATGGCCGGGTACAAGCGGGACCAGAAACAATGCAATAACCACAATGGTGAGTGCCGGACCGGGGACCCGGGCCATGAGCTCAGCGCCTCCTCCGGTACATCATGAGAAGGGAGGTCGTGAGGACCGCGAGCAGGAATACCAGCGGTCCGAAACCGGGGACGGAGACACCTCTCTGCAGAACGAATATGGAATATGATGCCGGTTCCGATACCGAGTGGGATACGGTGGCCCGGTCGGAATGGATATCGAACTTCACAACGACTATTTCATTCCGCCATCCTTCCCACTTCCTGGGAGTGGCTATATGGACCGGGATCGTGATGGTCTTCCCGTGTGGCAAATCCCACTTGGTGGTATCGAAGACGAACGCCCATCCGTTTCCCTCCATGTTCTCCCTTCTGTCTATGGAGAGGGTGATCTCGTCATCTCCGTTGCCCTGGTTCGTGACCTCGAGTTCTATGTCGAACTCCCCACCCGGAGAAGTCTGGACGAATGACTGCTGGCATCTCATGCTGTACTGATAGAACTGGTCGACGTACAGGAAGATCTCCAGAGGCTCCACGTCCCCTCTGCGGGTCTCCGGCTCGTAGGTCCAGGTCCCCGATACGGTTATTATCTTCGTTGCATCCATTCCCGATGTTGGGTATCCAGCGGGAACCCTGATCGAAACGGAAAAGGACATCTGCATCATGGAGCTGGTGAGGGCCAGGAGAGGTATGGTCGTGACCTCCCATCCCTCGACCTCCGCCCGAAGCTCCACGAAGACGAACTGTGTATCAGGGCTCCAGGCCTCGGTGAGGGTGACATAACCCCTGAAAGTCACTATCCCGCCCCTGGACGGATCGACCCTGGCACGGAGGGTGCTCTGACCGGATTCCGGGTTGACAGTGACTATTGCCTGTCCGGCCGCTTCCGTGTCATCCGTTATCCGGAGAAGGCCGAAAGCCAGTACAGAGATCAGGATGATCATCATCGATAGTGACCTGAACCCGACCAGCCTCATCGGTTGGTGGAGGTGTACCAACATATATAATCCTTCTAATAGGATAATGATGCCTCGTTTCCCGGCATGTCGTTTTCGGTGTCCATCATCGTGATCATATCCAAAAAGTATTACAACATTCCGGGGAATACCTGGTGAAGCAGGAGTTGTGTCCATGGACTATCTGATCGCGGGGGGAAGCGGTTTCATAGGTTCCAATCTCATCTCGCATATATTGTCAAGGGAGCCGGAGGCCAATATCATCAACCTCGACCTTCATCGCAGGGAACCTGTGGAAGAGCAGATGTCAATATCCAGGTATCAGGGTCGGTATACGTTCAAGGAAGGGGATATATGCGAACTCTCCACATACGAGCACTACCTCAAGGTGTCGGATGTCGTGATCAACTGCGCCACCGAGAATGACAAGTGCCGGTTCTCGGAAAAGGTGGAGCGTTTCATCCGTACCAATGTTCTCGGGGCAAGGGTCCTCGCGGACGCATGCGTCAGGAACAACGTCCCCCTGCTCCACGTTTCCACGGATGAGGTTTACGGCTCCAGTCCTTTCACCGTTCCGAGGAGGGAGGAGCACACTCCGATCGATCCCACCAACCCATATGCCACAACAATGGCGGCAGGGGAGCGTCTCGCTGCGATCTCAGGTAGAAGAGGAGGCGTACCCATAGCGATCGTAAGGGTGTGCGAGATCATCGGACCGAACCAGGGGGTGTCACATATGATCCCCAGGACCATAAAGATGATAAGAGATGGTCGGCCGCCGTGGATACCCGGTAAGAAGGGTGAAAGGTATCGTGACTGGCTCCATGTCCTGGACCTCTGTTCCGCACTTGAGCTCGTGGTCCGCTCGATCACCGGCAAGGTGCCGCTCAAGGTATCCGAGGACACACATCGGGAGCACAATGTCCCGGGAAGGACCGTCATATCCGGGACCAGCGTGGCAACGGCGTCCCCTCCGGTCCCTGTCAAGCACTCCATGCAGATCATGTCGGGGGTTTCGTATTTCAACATCACGGCGGAAATGAGGTATGATCTTACCGCCATTGTGGAGGCGATCCTTGGCCTGATGGGGTCCGAACTTCCCATTCAGGACCGTCTTGACGAGGGGTATCTCGATCTCGGTTACAACCCTTCCGGAAGGAAGCTGAACTACCAGGGATGGCAGGTAAAATTCACCGACATCAGGGAGATCCTGAGATCGACCATTGAATGGTACGAGGAGCATCCCTGGATGATGGATGCGGTTCCGTCAGGACGCCTGAGGCCTTGACCCTGACCGTAAAGGTATTTAAGAGATGAGCGTCATTTGCCCTTTGGTCCGAAGAATACAATAGATCATCTTGCAGTTTGATCCCAAAGGGTAATTGCCATGAAGTTGTAATTGGATTTCTGGAGATGAAATGATGAAAAGGGAAACAGTGGGTATTTTCATAGATGGAGATTATTTTGATGGCATACTCCGAAACGAGTTCGATTCGCAGAGAATAGACTTCTTCACCTTCTCGCAGCTCATCGTGCCCGAGGACATGCAGAGGTTCAGGACATACTACTACAAATCGGTGCCCTACCTCTCCGTGGACGCCAACAACGGAGAGAGAAGCAGGAACGAGGGAGTGGAGAAGTTCCTTCAGTCCCTGAGGCACCTGCCCAGGTTCAAGGTCAGGACCGGTGAGCTGACGAAGACCGTGGATGGCCAGTACAAGAGGAAAGGCGTCAATGTGGCAATGGCAATAGATGTCACGAGGCTCTGCAGCGAGAGGGTCGTGGACCAGGTATTCCTCGTGTGCTCGGACCCCGACTTCCTGCCCCTTATCAAGGCCGTCAGGGATATGGGGACCATAGTGAAGCTCTACCACGGTGACAACGTACCGGAAAGGATGCTTGCGGAATGTGATGAGGCGATCCGGATAGATGACGATATCATAACCCGTTCGCTGAGGGACACCAGCTGGTCGGGATGAGACTTGCCGCCCGGGGGCCTGATCAAGAATGATGCCGCTCGGTCATATCGGAATTCCGCTGGTCCCGTTCCTTATGATGAAGGATAATGTATTTGATAGAAGGTTCCTGTTCTTTGTGGTCCTGGGGGGCCTTCTGCCCGATATCATGGACAAGCCGCTTGGTCATCTTGTACTTCCCGAGAACAACGGCAGGATATTCGCCCACACTCTGCTCTTCGCCCTGGTCGTCCTTATGGCGGCACTTGCTTATCGCCCCTTTATGCCTTTTTCCCTGGGTGTTTCCACCCATCTTCTCCTGGATGGTGTATGGTTCGACCCTCAGGGGTCGCTCTGGCCTCTCATGGGGCCTTTCAGAAGCACCGATTTTGATGTCGCCAATTGGCTCCACGCTTTTACCGAGCCCTACACCATAGCAGAGGAGCTGTTCGGGCTGGCCGTGATCATCCTGGTGGCCAGGAGGTTTTTTTTGGGCTCAGGATCGTCCAGGACATCGGCATGACGTCTGTCCGGGACCATCCGGACAGATGGTTACTACCAGGATATCCTGCCGGAAAGGTATTTCAATCCGCATCTGCCATCATGACCCGGACCTTCGGATCCATCCGAGGGGGGGATCTATCGATGTCCGAGATGCGTTCCTTGCTCTCAATGGCTTCCGTTCTGCTTCTGACGGCTCTCACGATGATGACCGGCTGCCTGGAGGACGAGCCTGAAAGTTACCCGGATATTACCAGATATGAAAAGATACCGGTCGGATCGACAAAGATGACACCGGAGACGGACATTCATCCTCCGATCCTCCGATCCGACGAGTTCGAGGACCCCGTTCCCGTGCCCGGTCCTGTGAATACGGAAGGCGGGGAGGACTCGCCTTTCATCCTTCCGGACGGGAACACCTTCTACTTCTTCTTCACACCGGACGTGAGCGTCCCCGCCGAAAAGCAGGTCCTCGACGACGTCACCGGCATCTACGTTTCGCACAGGGTGAACGGGACATGGTCGGAACCCGAACGGGTCTGGCTCCAGGACCCTGGAAAACTCGCCCTCGACGGAGCCCACACCATCGTCGGGAACAGGATGTGGTTCGCTTCCGCCAGAGAGGGCTACACAGGCCTCCACTGGTTCACGGCGGACATGATCGGCGGGGAATGGAAGAACTGGAAGCATGCCGGGGACAGGCTCACCGAGCTCGAGGTCGGGGAGCTCCATGTCGTCGGTAACGATCTCTACTTCCATTCCGGCAGGGCCGGTGGCAAGGGACAGTATGACATCTGGGTGATGTCAAGGGATGGCGATGACTGGACGGAGCCGGTCAACCTCGAGAACCTGAACACCGACCAGAACGAGGGGTGGCCCTATCTCACTCCGGACGGAAAGGAGATCTGGTTCACGAGAACGTACAAGGGGACCCCTTCGATATGGACATCAGAGCTGGTGAACGGGACGTGGCAGGAGCCCGTCCTTGTCTTGGAGATGTTCGCGGGGGAGCCCACGCTGGATGATGAGGGCAACCTGTATTTCGTTCACCATTACTTCGAGGACGATGTCATGATCGAGGCGGACATCTACGTCTGCTACAGAAAATGATGAACCACAACGGAGAATCGAACGTGACCTCATATCAGGAGATCATATCAGAACTTTCAACCGACCTCGTGATATACAGGAAGAGGTCGGATCGACTTATGATGAGGGTCCCGGATGACAGGGCCAGCTACTATGATTTCCATGAAAGATGGGAGAGGAAGTTTAGGAAGGTGGAGAGTTTCATCGAGGCACTCGAAAAAAGGGAGATGGATTTCGACAAGGCAAACAGGAAGTATTTTGAGATGCGGATACTCTTCGAGGAGCTCAATCACCAGATGAACAGGGTCGACAAGGCAATATCAAGATTCGAGAAGAGAGACCTTCAGTAGATGAGACCATATCCATCCCATCGTTCACTCCTCCATTCTCTACAGGGCCTCTATCTGACCAAAGATGTATTCCTCAAGTTCCCGGGTGGTCGTCCCATACTCCATTTTCGAAGCGGGGACCCCGTCGATATGGAGGTCCTTCAAGGTCAACGGAACATGGCAGGAGCCCGTCCTTGTCCTTGAGATGTTCGCGGGGGAGCCCACGCTGGATGATGAGGGCAACCTGTATTTCGTTCACCATTACTTCGAGAACGATGTAATGCTCGAGGCGGACATCTACGTCTGCCACCGCAAATGGATCGAACCGCTGGACCAAATATCCATGACACCCATCACGTGAACGAAAAGGATGGAGCGAGCTGTTCGGGGAATGATATCATTCCTCGTCCTCTTTCTTTTCCCTGTGGTCGACGACCTCGTAATCAGGGTTGTCGACATTGACATCCTTCTTGTCCCATATCGGCGTCCCCGCGTTCTCGTAGTGCGGTTTTGCAGTGTCCACGGATAGCTCCCTGTCATGGATCTTCCTTGCTTCTTCCGGAGAAGCAAGGAAATCGAACGTTTCTATGACAGGAGGCTCGTCCTTTGCAATGGACATCTGCGGTTTGGGCTTGATCAGGAAAGGGTTCTCTTCTTCATCCGGCATCTTGATCCCCAACATCCATGTCCCTGATTACTATTAATAGTTATATCATGGAACGGTTGAAGATGATGAATGATGCATCTTTGCGTGAAATTTCGATTTATCATCGATCGGTGTTCAAATCAGGGAAAACCTTATTGTCCAGATAACATTTTTACAATAATAAATGGAGAGGCCATTAAATGGATCGAAACTGTTTAAGATGCGAGACCAGGATGACCATGGGAAGGATATTCGACAACCCATCCAACAGGACCATGATAAGCCTTGACGGAAAACCCGCACCCCTTGTGTGGATGGCCGAGAA
>JAFGJI010000173.1 GCA_016929175.1 Thermoplasmatota archaeon
ACCCGGGGAAGGCGGAAGCGAATATGATGCCGGTGTCCTCCTGGAGTTCAAGCGGGAGCTCCCAGTCTTCCGGGAGGAATGAGCCGGTTGATGTCTGGGAATACCTCCGTACAAGGGGTATACCCGCATCCTTGAGGGCCAGCAGGCCGGCTCCGAACACCAGTTGCGAGGTTATGTCAAGGGAATCTATAAGGTTCTCGGGAACTCCGAACTCTTTAAGGAGGTCGAGATCTCCCAGCCTCCCTGCCAGCCGGGCCACCATCGACCCGTCATCCAGCTTGATCATCTCTGCCGAGCCGTCGGCCTTCTTATCCACCCTGATGATGTTCTTATCAAGGAACCTCTCCTGGAATTCCCCATCCAGTGCCTCGATGAGGTTCCTTCCCTGCAAAAGCAGATCGAAGTTATCCTCCGAAAAGACCTTCTTGAAACGGCCTGGCAGTCCGAAGGCCGCACCGGTAATAACCACTCTGGCCCCTCTCCTCGCCGGAGGTGTGATCCCCGTCCCCGAGAGGTCCACATCATCCCTTAAGGGCTCGACCTGGGCCGAACCTTTGGGAGCTGCATCATAGACATCCCGGAGAAAGCGATCTATGGCCTCACTGTTGCGTGACAGGAAATCCTGGAAGGTGGCGGATGTCTCGCTGGCCTTTACCCTATCTTGAAGATCGACGGTTGAAATGTCCTCCCTCGCGGTAAATGGTTCCTGGTCTGGGGTCGCTTGTTGCTGAGGGACGGGCTCCTCTTTTTTCCTTATGATATAGGGTTGAAGCGCATCCAGGAATCCCGGTTCATAGAACTCCCTGTCATCCCTGGAGGGTATGGTGAGGTCGAAACCGAGAGCCCATAGGAAAGAGATCATCTCGTTGAATGTGGTCATCCCCCCCTTCTTGGGGTGGTTTGATGTGATGGGGAATACTAGACCCTTCTTGACCTCCTCCTCCATGAGATTGTATGCGAAAGATGTGAGGGCTCTCTTTGGACCGACCTCTATGAAGGTCCTGCATCCGTCCGCACGGGCCGTCCGGACCTGCGTCATCCATTCGACCGATGAGGCCACCTGCTCCTTCAGCAGATCAAGGATCTGCTCCTTTATCTCCGATGGGTCTCCGTTCATCGGGTAGTAACCCCCGGTGACATTCGATAGTATCGGTATCTTCGGGGGTTTGATGGTGAGTTTTGACAGATAGCTCCTGAGTACCTCTTTGACAGGGGACACCACAGCGGAGTGAAAGGCGTGGGAGACCGGAAGCTGGATGGCTTCCACCCCCCTCTCCTTGAACTTCTTGATGGCCTGGTCAACCGCTTCCGATTCTCCTGCTATGACCGTCTGGACAAGACAGTTCTTGTTTGCTGGTATGACATAACCGTCAATTTCCGAAAGGACCTCCTCGACGACATCAAGGCCGGCCATGATAGATGCCATCTTTCCGGGGTCCTCAACCTTGAGGTCCCTCATCTCCCTGCCCCTTGCGGATACGGCTTTCAGTGCGTCACCGAAGTCCATCACACCGGAAGCTATCAAGGCACCGTATTCTCCCAGGGAGTGCCCCATCACGAGATCCGGCTTAACTCCAAGTCTCTGCATGAGCTTGAACATTGCCGTATCGACCGTCAGCATGGAAGGCTGATTGAACTCGGTCTGCCTCAATTCCTCGGAGGCGGTCTTGTACCCGGGAGTGTCCGGCTCGACATCTTTGAAGACATAGTTGGAAAGGGGTCTCGGGATGAGCTCCTTCATGACCATGTCCGCCTCATCGAAGGTGTCCTTCACGATCCTGAACTTGTTGCGAAGCTCCCTGAACATGTTGATGTACTGTGAGCCCTGCCCGGGGAACATGAAACAAACCTTTCCGTGGTCCATTCTCCTTTTATCCCCCACGAAGATCCCCTTGGCTGCAAGAGCGATCAGACCCTTCTCGTCCGATCCGACCTTCTTCAGCAATGCTACCTGGCTTG
This sequence comes from Thermoplasmatota archaeon, assembly GCA_016929175.1. Lineage (GTDB taxonomy): Archaea > Thermoplasmatota > Penumbrarchaeia > Penumbrarchaeales > Penumbrarchaeaceae > JAFGLL01. The sequence continues at coordinate 1,960 of JAFGJI010000173.1, forward strand.
CAAGATGATCGGGGTCCCTCGCCGCGATACCAAGCCTGTACCTTCCCTTGTAGGAGGGCATCTCGAAAGCGTCCCTGAGCCTGCCGCCGGCCGAGGTCATATTTCTTGATCTTTCCACGGTCGCTTCTGCCTGTTCAAGGAGCTTCAGAGGGTTGTCCGAGGAGAAAAGGAAGAACTCTCCTTCCTCCTCCCGGTGCTCCTCCAGGTAGGAGCGGACACCCTCCAGATCGTATTCGAGTTCCTCCTTCCGATCCGCGGTCTCTGCCGGAACAAATGTATTGGGATGATGTGACTTCCTGGCTTCCGTCCATGCTTCGTAGATGTCACGGTCGAACTCCTCCAGTATCAGATGGAAGTTCGTACCGCCGAAGCCGAAGGCCGAAACACCACACCTTCTAGGTATGTCTTCCCTTATGCGGTTCCATTGAAGAGGTTCTGTGATAATATAAAGAGGGAAATCCGTCCAGTCGAAATATGGATTGGGCTTTTCAAAATTTATCTGGGGAGGCAGGGTACGATGATGTATCGCCAGCAGGGACTTGATCATGCCTGCTGCTCCCGCGGCGGATTTCAGGTGCCCTATCTGGGACTTGATGGAAGTGAGCCCGATGGAGCTTTTGGGAAGACCGTCGAAGAAATCACGGAGGGAGACAAGCTCCGCAACATCCCCCACGGCCGTTGACGTCCCGTGAGCTTCGATGAAGGAGATCGTTGACGGGTCGACCCTGGCATCCGAATAGGCGTTGCGCATCGCAAGGATCTGTCCTTCCGGGTTCGGTGCTGTTATTCCTTTTGCCTTTCCGTCGCTTGAAGCACCGATGCCCCTGATGATCCCGTAGATCCTGTCTCCGGCGGCTACGGCATCCTCGAGGCGTTTCATTATCAGTATTCCGGAACCTTCACCCATGAGGAAACCGTTGGCGCCTTCGGCGAACGGTCTTGAACCATCCGGAGTGAGGGCCCCTATCTTGCAGAATTCCACGAAGCTCTGGGAGGCCATCATAGAATCCGTCCCGCCGGAAACAGCGATGTCCAGCTGCTTCAGGAGAAGGGCGTTCCTTGCGGTATGGATGGCCGCCAGGGAGGAAGCGCAGGCGGCATCTGTTATGAAGTTCATCCCCTTGAAGTTGAAAAGGTTCGCAAGCCTTCCTGACGCTATGTTAGGGAGGCAGCCAGGCATGGAATCCTCGTTGATGGATATCAATTTTCGGTCCATGACCTTCCAGAGTTCCTTTTTTATCTTCTCCCTCGCATCTTGGGGCAGGTTGCTCCAGGTCTCTACCTCTTCCATCCATCCATAGATGTTGTCCATGGATACCCTGATGGCACCCCAATCCCTCAGCTCTCCCCCTCCAGAGTTGGAGACAATGGCGCCGATCCTGGTCCTGTCCACATTGTTGTTATCAAAAAGACCCGCATCGATCAGTGCCTCCTTGCAGGCTCTCATGGCATACCTCTGGTAGAGGTCTATCTGGTCGAACAGCTTGGGCGGCAGCCTGAACTCCTTGAAATCCATGTCGAGGTCGGTTATGAAGGCACCGACCTTCGTGTAGCTCTTGTCCACGGCTTTGCGGTCTGGGTCATAGTAGTACTTCCAGTCCCAACGGTTCTGTGGAACCTCCCTGGTGGCATCTATCCCTTCGAGTACGAGCCTCCAGAAATTGTCGTTTCCGATCGCTTTGGGGAAGACCGAACCGATGCCGATCACCGCAATGGACCCGTCATGGTAATTCGGAGGTACCGGTCCGCCGTCGACGATGACGGCCTTCCCGGTCTTCTTGTCTGCCTCCTGCACTACACGGCTCGCAGCTTTTTCTTGGCCAGTAACGGAAGGTGTCTCTCTGCCGGAGAAGGCTTTAAGGGCTGCCGTTAGATCATCGTATGCCGATAATGCTCTTACCGTGGAAGGGTCCTCTCCTGCGGGGTAAAGAACCTCTTCGGAACCCTGCATGGAGGAGATCACGAGTTCCATGGTCATCTGCTTGAGTGTGGTGTAGATCGTCTTGGGTTCCTCGCCCTGCCCGGTCATGGACCGGTCAAGTTCCTGCAGTTCTTTGCGGGTGACATCGTCGGCTATGAACCTGAATGGTCTCCCCGAGGCCCCCCCGACAAGAAAGGTCGATCCTTCCTTCATATCCTTGATAAGTTCTCCAGCGTGTGTTGGAATTGCAGTTTCCCAGAACTTGAAGAGCTGTGAATCAAGCACAACTCCCGAGATCCCCGCATCCTTCAGGTCTCCAAGGTCTCTGGAATCCAGACGGCCTCTGATGATCAGCGGTGTGTTGCCTATCTCTTCGACGACCTCCGAAAGGAGTTCCAACGTCGTTAGAGCAGAGACCCTGCCGCTCCCCTCGTTCCCACGCAGGACGAGACCATCCACTCCGGAGGTCGAGGAGGACAGCGCCTCATCGACGGAGCAGACCTCCTGCAGGACCTTCAGTCCCATGGAGTGTGCGGTCTCGTAAATGGTGGAGCGGACCATGTCGGGAAGTCCCTCCTTGGGCATGGAAACAAGGAGTTTCATCCCATCAGGAAGCTCACCCGTCATGAGGGATTGCAGCTTCTCGCTCATGGGATCGACCCTCACACCGAAAGGAACCGTTATGTTCTCCATTTCCTTCATGAGGCCGGAGATGCCTTCGGCATCGATGTATTCGAGATCGATTATCCCCATCGCTCCTGCCCTGGAGGCCTCAACGGCAATATTAGGGTCCGATATCCCCGGGGGGGTATAGACAAGGATGTCCATACTTATGCCAAAAAGAGCGCTCACCGTTACAACACTGTCTCTGTCCTTTTCTGAACTCATGGTCTCACCGGGATGATGATTCACTCAATGTTGAATACGCATTTTCCCCTAACATTCTGTGGTTAATAAAAATTATGTTCTATAAACAACAAAAAAAAATGTTCTTTTAACTTGATGTCGAAGAATAGCCTAAAGAAATGTGCCTATAATTCCGATATTCTATTAACATTATTGTATCAATAAGTGAATTATCGGGAATAAAGGTCCCCGATCGACTGGCCGGGGATAAGATCCGCTATAATAACCAATTACACTATGGACGAACGTTACACCCTATAATGATATAAAAAAGGTGAAGTGGGCTCTGGCCAGTATGACCCATGTTCGATTACTCCTGCTTCAAACCTGATCGGGATCGTTCCGAAAATGCCAGTTGAGCCTCTTCACGGCTTCCAGGAACAGTGGCATTTCCTCACCAAACTTGTTGAACGAACAGATCTTGATACAAGTCCCCCATCAATAATAATTAGGGGCCGGGGATTGAATTTGAAGCGATCGATGGTCTATTTGTAATGCCCTCCCTCCTCCCTTTTTTCTCCCCCTTACCTCGGGTGATCGGTGATCCGCATGATGATCTTTCAAGAAATTATTTTCATGATCGAATCTCAATGATCACCTTATGGACCGGTATCAGGTGGATATCCTGGTAATTGGCTCACGGTCCATGGAGGTTCCATTCCCCAAAACGGATTAATATGCGGTAATTCATCGAATATCATGGCTTTGGTGCCGCCACTTGTCACATTGCTTGCAGGTTTGGCACCAGGTGTGCTCATTCTACTCCTCCTGTTGGCAGGGATATCGACCGGCAGGAACAGGGCATCATTCGTTCTCGGGGCAAGGATGTTCGTGAGAAGCATGAACGAGGGGATATCAAGGATATTCCCTGTCGCCCTTCTCGCTTCGATCATCATCGCATCCCTTTCGGTGGGTGATGGGCTCCTACTTATGGTGGAGGAGAATACGGATGCGAACCTGTCAGGAGTGGATGTCATCGTATCGTTCCCCGGTTTTGTCAGAGAGGACATATGGGAAAGGAGCGGACTGGACGATGAACCTCTGATAGAGGATAGGGCTGCCACGCTACAGATCGAAGGCATCGGTGAGAACATCGATACTTCCCGCCGGACCGGTATCAAGCTCTATGGAGCAGACAATGAGGTCCTGGACATGCTGGGTGCAACGAACATCGAGGGTAGAGAGCCGGATCCATTCGATGAAAGAATGGGATCCTATATCAATCAAGAGCTTGCATCGGAACTTGCCCTGAAAAAGGGTGACCAATTCCATGTTACCATCAACAACCTTGGTGTCTGGGATGATAGCTTGCTTGGATACTCTTCATCTTCGAGACCAATTACGGGTTTCAAGGTGGTCGATATAATAAGCAACAAGGGAATAGGAAGGTTCAGGGAGGATTCCCTTGGTAGAGTTGATAATATCTGCGTTGTTGACCTTGAGTACCTCCAGTCAAGGATAGACCGTGAGGGACGGATCAACAAGGTGCTGGTGGTTGTCAAGGATGGTAGCGAGGAGGAAGCCATAGAGAGGATCCATGAAGGATTGAACGACGGATTGCAGACGATAGATGCAGGATTCGAGATCGCGATATTCGAGGATACAATGCAGCTTCGACATTCCGATATCTTCTTCCATCCGGAGAAAGCCGGGCTGCCTCCTGATGCCGGGACCCTTTCCTACTTCGTCGATAACCTGACCACCATGGGTTCCCGTCTGTCGTATTCCGTTGTTACGGGTGTGCATCCAGATGCGGATGTTATCTATGAAGGAGCGAGTGGTGAAGAGCATCGTTTGAGCATCTCACCTGGAGAAGTACTTATCAACAATTGGACAGCCGAACGACTTGGTGTCACGGTGGGAGAATCAGTAAGCATATCATACAGAAAGGTGACTGAACTCGGGACCCTGGTGTCCGAGTCCAGATATTTCATCGTCAAGAACGTTTACACAATGGAAGGGTGGATAGGTCAGGACATCTACATGCCCGTCCTTCCAGGTATCACTCTTGCTCCTTCCTGCGGTGAATGGGACCCCTCTTTCGACATCGATCTGGATTCCCTCACCGGGAACGATTTCGAATACTGGGACCTTTACAGGACGATCCCGAAATGCTTCATCAATCTGGATGAGGCTAGAGAGATCTGGGGGATCCCTTCGGGAAATACCACGATGGTTATCCTTGGAACAGGAAAATATCACCAGACCGATGTGGATGGGTTCATCGAGGAGCTTTCGAGGAACATTACCCTTGAAAGTACCGGAGGTTCCATAAGGAACGTGAGGAAGGATGCGCGAGAATCATCAAGGGCAATGCTGATCTTCCCCGGGATGTTCCTAACCTTCGGGTCCATCATCATGATCGGGGCGATGCTTGTCCTTTACGCCCTCTTCAAGGACCTTGCGGCCAGGAGGGCGCATGAATGGGGGATCCTAAGGGGGATGGGAATATCAAGGAAGCACCTCATACTAACTGGAATGTTCGAAGCACTGTCCCCTATAATTCTGGGAGCGGTTATGGGATTGCCTATGGGTTACTTCATCGGCTTCCTTCTCAACCTTGGTCTGGGCAGCACCTGGGCCGACTCGGTTGAAGGGGCAGGGGTTCCCTTCTCGATCGGTCCTCAGACAATTATCATCTCCCTTGGTCTCACGTTGTTCCTCGCACTTCTTCTTGCATTCATTTCGGTGATCATGGAAATACGGGGGGCTCCGATCGCCAATCTGAGGGATGAGGATCCGAAGATCTCGATCGCAGGGAGATCTGTGAAGCTGAGGACCCTTGCAGCGGCTATATTGCTGACGATAGGAGGCATGGTCGTTCTTTACTTAGGCTCCGGAAGTTCGGGGATGTCCTCTGCCGGCCTGTTCGTCCTCGGCTCGATAATGACCTCATCTGGAGCAGGGCTCATATTGTATGTACTGGTAGCCCGTGTCTCTGACAGGTCCGACCTTTCGCTGATGGTATCATCGAACCTGTCGAGGAGGCCGGGGAAGAACCCGCTTTCGATAGCGATCCTCTCCCTTATGTTGACCCTTGCTCTTTCCCTGACGTTCATGGGCTCCCTGCTCGAAGAGGATGTCACCACTTCCTATGACGAGTATGGGGGGGGCTACACATGGGTCGTTGAGACAGCGGTACCCTTCAGGGGTGACCTCGAACTCCCTGAAATGGAGGTGTCGGTCCTACTCTCAATAGGTGAGGAAGGGGGCACATGCTCCAACATAAACGCCCCTTACCCCCCGCGTCTCCTCGGAGTGGAGGAAGACTTCGACCAGTTCTCCGATTTCGGATTGGTGTCCCGAGATGGAAGGTTCGGGTCGGACAGGGAAGCCTGGAGAGGTCTTCATGAAAGGATAGAGGGCATGGTCCCGATCCTTGTCGACCAGAACACCCTCCAATGGATCTATTTCGAATCTCTTGGTGCAGAGTTCCAACTGACCTCGGAGAGCGGAAAGGAGCTGACCCTGTTGGTAGTGGGTGTCCTCGAACCATCCGTGCTCACGGGCACATTCGTGATGTCGAAGGACATTCTTAAGGAAGAGTTCCCGTCGCTTGCGAAACCTACCTATTTCCTGCTATCAGGGAATGGCGGGGATCAGGAGAAGGAAAAGGTCGCCTCTGCCTTTTCGGATTCATTCCCCAAGGTCGAATGGGTAGGTGACCTTGCCAGCGATAACCTCCATTACGAGCTTTCGTATCTCTATCTGTTCAGGGACTTCCTGGTCTTCGGACTGGTCGTCGCGATGACCTCTGCGGCCATCTTTACGCACGCCAGGGCTCTTTCCTTGAAAAGGGAGGTCATCACACTGAGAGCGTTAGGGGTGACAAGGAGAAGATCCATCCAGTATTTCCTGACCGAGAATATGGTCATTTTTTCCGTGGCTACGATCGGATCGATCCTTGGGTCCGCAGTGTCCGTCGCGATCTTCGGACCGGTCCTTGGGGGCGGGGCCCCATCGGTCTCGGCACTGCCTCCCGTTCTCATCGTTGTTGTTACATTCCTGGCAGTTACGATCGTCTTCAGCCTCATCTCGGCCTACAGGGCCATGGTGTCCGTCGGCCGTCTTTCCTCCAGGAACTGAGGAGTTGTTTCCATAACGTATAAATCCGAATGATACTGCTTTATGACCATGGAACATATAGGGAGGAAGTCCATCATCACGCTGACCATGATAGTAGTGATAATACTTCCCCCAGTTCATGCCTTTTCCGTTCCGACCCGTATTGACCATCCGAGCTGGACCTCTTTCAGAGGGAACAGCATGAACCAGGCTTCATCGACGGTCGAACTCGGGAAGCTCGAGCTCGAATGGGAGTTCGAAGCCGATGAGGCCATAACAACGTCCGTCGTGGCAGCTGACGGTCGCGGCATCTTCGCAACCTCCAAGGGGACCGTTTTTTGCGTGGATGTCATGGATGGGTCCGAGATATGGAATATCAGCTTCGGGTCACCCGTATATTCCACACCCTCGATAGACATGGACGAAGAAACGGTCTGTATATGCGACAGCTCCGGCAAGGTCACCTTCCTGGAAATTCGCACCGGTGAGATCATCTGGGAGTGGAGCACAGCTTCAGGGCAGGACATCCGATCATCCCCTCTGGTTGCAGACAGGATATATTTCGGTTCATACGATTCGTATCTCTATGCCCTGAACAAGAACGGGACACTGGCCTGGAGGTTCGAGGGATGCCTCGGATGGGTCCACACCTCGCCTTCATATTATGAGGGTCTGGTCTTTTTCGGGTCCTGCGATGGTCACATGAGGGCCCTGGATGCCGGAACTGGCGAAGAAGCATGGAACTTCTCCACGGCATACATACCTTCATCACCGGCAGTTTACGACGGGAAGGTTCTCTTCGGCGCATACGATTCAAATTTCTACTGTCTGAATGCCCATGACGGAACCCTGATCTGGAACACCACCATGGGTGATAACGTATATTCATCTCCGGCGGTGGATGGAGAGAACATCGTCGTGGGATGCAACGACGGGCTCTTGTACTGTCTTGATATCGATGACGGCTTGATCATATGGAAACGGGACCTCGGACCATCACCCCTTGAGAGCTCGCCCTTGATCTCGGGAAGCAAGACAGCGGTCAATTATGATCATGGGCTCGTCGTTATGCACATATCAAATGGCACATTATCGGAGAGGTTCCTGTTCGGTGATGCCGGTGAGACATCACCTTCGGTCTATGATAACATGCTGTTCTTCGGGGATGAGGAGGGATATGTATACTGCCTTCAGAGCAGTGTCTCTTCCTCGGACGATGAGGATGAGCGTGACGACCTTGACATGGGTGAGGAGGTAAATGTTGGAAGGGATTCGGTGTTCCTGATCATTGCCACGATCATGGTCGTCTTCACCTTGGTGTTCATTTTCCTCAGAAGGTACAGGAGGATCAGAAAGGAGGAGTGAGGCCAACATTTGGACCTGTCCCCATAATCCTTATCTACAATGTACCGGGATTGACTGGATGCGAACAGTGGTCGATCATCTGCTCTCGGGGGACGGACAATGGGGAAGTCTAAGAAGATGGATTGGAAAGTGCCGAGGCCATTCCATGTTCTCCTTCCCTGTCTTCTCTTCATCGTCATCACCATGAGCTCAGCACCTTCACGTGGAAGCTGGACAGAATGGCGAGGGGACCCTTTGCACAGCGCTTTTGAGGACGGGCCCCCTCCTGAGGAAGGGGAGCTGATCTGGTCCTATCTTACCGGGGACCAGGTACTTTCATCACCGGTTTTCCATGATGAGGGTTTGCTGATAGGGTCGGATGACGGCAACCTTTACTGTTTGGACCCCGAACTCGGTGAGCTTCTCTGGAAGTACAAGACAGGCAGCTCCATTCAGGCAACACCTCTTGTGATGAACGGAAGGGCATATTTCGGCTCCTTCGATCGCAACCTCTACTGCATCTCGCTCCCTCAGTCCGGGACTGGTGGGGCCGGGCTGCTCGAATGGAACGTCTCACTCCATGGTCAGGTCCTCTCCTCATGCCACTGGTACGAAGGGTCCGTAGTCACTGCCGATAATATGGGATATCTCTACAGGATCGACGAGGAAGGTGAAATGATCTGGGAGAAGCACCTGTCGGATCTGGATTTCTGGGCCAGCCCCCTCATCATCGACGATGCGGGGATGGCAATCATCGGGAACATAGGAAAGGAGCTATGGCTCATCGACCTTTCCGGTGGAGATATCCTATGGAAAAAGACATTCCTCTCTGGCGCCGAGTTCTACTCGTCGGGAACCTACCTGGATGGTATCTTCTATATTTCGGGAGGGATCGATGAGATGTTCTATGCCATTCGCGTTTCCGATGGGGAGATCGTATGGTCCTTCGATATCGGTCATCCATCCTACTCCACCCCCGTCATAAGTGGGGGCAGGATCTACTTCGGCTCGTATGAGATGATGTGGTGCATCCCCCTTGAAGATCCTTCCGGGGATAGCAACATCTCCCAAGACGAGGTCATCTGGTCCTCCTCGATCCATGATTATCAGGGAGGATCCTCCCCGCTTGTTACCGTTGACAGGGCGTACATAGGCTCCGATGACTGGCACCTATACTGTTTCGACAGCGCGACAGGAGAGGAAATATGGGCTTTCGAGACAAAGGGATACGTCTATTCGTCACCTTCACTCCATGAAGAAAAGGTCTATTTCGGCTCTTCCGATCGGAATATCTACTGTATAGGCAAGAGACCCCCGGGTCTGGTGATCGATGCTGAACCTGGAATGAGGGAGATAACCTCTGATAATATCACGGAGATATTCCTGACCATCACCGATGATCTCGGGCAGCCTGCGGGAGATGTTGAGGTGACGTTCAGACCCTCCGCCGGTTTCATCGCTTTCGATACGGAAGGGAATACCAGGCTTTCCCATCATACGGATACTTCGGGAGATCTGATCGTTTACTACTTCCCCGTCCAGGTCAGTTCGAGATCTACCATGGACATTATCGTGAATGCTCAGAAGGAAGGCCTGAGACCAGCCTCATTCCAGCTGCAGATCATAGTTGAACCCGGGCAGAGTGGAACTTCACCAGGCAGCGATGTCGGAAAGGATGTCATGAAAAGGGCCCCTTATATGGTCGCTGTCGGCTCTATGTTGGTCCTCAACATTGTCCTTCTATTGCTCGTTATCATTTGGTCGCTGAGGAATCGCAATGAGGAAAGGGAGGTTGGATCATGAGCTCGCTCTTTGCTAGGGTTTGCCAGGCGGCCATCTTCTTCCTTGTGCTGGCAAACCTTTCGGCATTTTCCGTCGGGATCCCGGTCGAGATCGAACCCACGAGGATCGAAGTTCTATGGAGCTACACCAAGGAGGACAGCGAGGCCACCTTCTGGAAACTTGACTGGTCGCCCGACGGTAAGCTTATCGCAGCAACATTCTTCGACGACAAGTGCGTGGTGCTGAACTCGGCCAACGGTTCTATCGAGAAGGTTCTTGACCTTTCGGTCCCGGGAACCAGGTGCGATGGTTTTGCCCCTGAGGGTTTAAAACCTCTGAGGGCATGCTGCTTCTCCCCTGACGGCAAATTGCTCGCGGTGGGAGGAGATGGTCTTGTCGTTGTTGTTTTCGATACAGGGACATGGGACAGGAAATATGAGCTTACCGGTCACACCGGCTCGATACTAGCCCTTGACTACTCGCCCGACAGCAGATACCTTGCCTCCGGATCGGGAACCGACAAGGTGATCCCTCAGAACGCGGGAGAGAACCAGACAAGGATATGGGACATGGAAACTGGAAGGCAGGTTAAGGTCCTGGGAGGCCACAGGGACGGCGTACTCGCCGTAAAATGGTCAAATTCGGGGGACCGGCTCGCGACCGGATCCGACGATCGTACCCTCAGGGTGTGGGATATGCCATCGGGCACGGAACTGCTTAACACGAGCGGTCACACATCGGGTATACTTGATGTGGACTGGACCCCGGACGATCAACTGATAGTGACCGGGGCCAGGGACTACAAGATAAAGATCTGGAACGCCACAACAGGGGAGCTTCGGAGTACATGGTCCGATCACAACTGCGTTCGGTCCGTGGACGTACATCCGACAGGCACCTATATTGCCACCTCGGGTGTGGACCTTACCCTCAAGATACGGGATTCCGGGACCGGAACCGAGCTCAAGGTGGTCAAGGACGGCGTCGAGCAGCATGCGATGGTGATGTCCTCGAGGTGGTCCCCTGATGGAAGATCCATAGCTTCCGGGTTCGGGTTGAGCCACACGGTCATGGTCTACGGTTTCGGTTCCGAGAGCGCGCCCGGGGGTTCCCTGCCGGCCGGAACCTTGACCTGGATCATCATGTCCGTGATGTCGATCGTGTTCGTCGGCTTGTTGTTCTATCCCTTATCAAAGATGATAAAGGGGAGGCGGCCATGAGATCCCCGTTCCGCGCAGGCCTCTTGGCCGCCCTTGTTGTTCTATCTCTTGCTTTCATTCCCCCCGGTAATTGTGAAGTGGAACCGGATGCTTTGTCCTCAGGGATCGGCAGGTTCATGTCCATCCTGTGCGAGGATGTCGATTCCGATGGACGGATGGAGATACTTTTCGGGTCATACGATGGCTATGTGGTGTCTGTGGAATACTACGCGGGAGATTATTCCGTCGATTGGACCTCTCCCAGGTACGGGACAAGGGTCTGGGGGCTCGAGACCGGGCAGTTCGACCAGGATGATGACCTTGAGATAGCGATCGGGGACGGTGATGGACAGGTAAGGGTGCTTGACGGCAGGACGAAACGGGTCGAGTGGGAATCCGTTACCCTGGTCAGGGACGCTCACGGGATACTGTTCCATGACCTTGACGGTGACGGCCAGAACGAGCTGGTTGTTGGTACGGGCTTCAAGACGGACCAGGGCTGGGGCCAGATCTATTTCTTCAAACCGAACAGCTCCGAGCCCTACGATACCCTGCCCCCCTTCGATTCCAGGCTCAGGGAGCTCGATGTTGCGGATGTCGACAATGACGGAAAAGAGGAACTAATAGTATGCTCGGGGGTCTCCCTTGGTGATATCGGGGGAGAGGGGTACATACGCATTTTCGATCTGGAGACCGGGAAGCTCGAGTGGAAGAGCCCGGACCTGTTCGGATGCATCGAAGGCCTGAGGATAGTCGATCTCGATGGGGACGGAACAAAGGAGATCATCGTTTCCAACGGTTATCGATACCGCGAAGGATGGTGCTACATATTCACGTATGACGGGGCGGATTACCGGAGGATATGGAGGAGCGAAAATCTCGGCCCAAAAGCATACGGTCTTGATATAGCTGATATCGATGGTGACGAAATCCTCGAGATCGTGGTCTCGAACATGGACGGGTATATTCGCGTCTATGACGGGATCACTCATCAACTGGAATGGAGGTCCCCCGATCTGGGACGAGATATACTGGGATTGACCATAGCGGACCCGGACCAAGACGGCCAGCTCGAGATCATTGCCGGCCAGGGGGGATACAATGGGAAGGGCGACTTCACCTCCGGTTATGTGGCCCCCCATGTCTACGTGATCGACGGAAGGACGAAGGAGATAGAGGAGGTGATGGGCGATGTTGATGAAGTACTTCAATGGTTCAAGGTCGCCACCTTTGCCCTAATTGCACTGATGCTTGTTCAGGTGGCGATCCTATCCCGACTATGGGTCCACCATATGAGAAGAAGGAGGGCCACCGGATGAAGTGGTCCTACAAGGGCAGGAATATCCGCCCCTACAGGTTCATGGTCCAGATGCTCGGCCTTGCCTTCATTTTCGGACAGATGATGGGCCTCCCCCCCTTCGGAACCCATCCGCTGCTTAGGAGGATATTTCTCCCTAACGCCTCATGCAGATACATCAACGAAGCTCCCACATCATGTTATTACTATCAGCTGCAGGATGGGTTCACCCAGGGTTATTCGAACGCCTATATCGATGTAATTCTGATGGTACTCATCGTCCTTCTTCTGATAATACTTCTTGGGAGGATATGGTGCTCGTGGCTGTGCCCGTTCGGACTCGTTCAGGAAGGTCTGATCAAGCTCAGAGAGCTCACCGGGCTCCCCCCTCTCAGGATGAAGTGGAGGACAAGGGTCATCCTGAGGAGGATCAAATACGCATTCCTCTTCTTCACGGTCCTGCTTTCCGTCCCCATCGGGATATCGGCCCTGGGGCTCGGAGGATGCCAGTCGACCCTGGCTCTTCCATTCTGTCAGGTCTGTCCGGCGAAGGGGTTCTTCACCATTGCACAACAGCTCATCGGCCTGGAACCATGGTCGACCACACTTCCCTGGCTGGCGGTTGTTTCTCTCGTTCTGTTCCTCGTATGCAGCTTCTTCATCGATATGGCATTCTGCCGGATATGTCCCATGGGGGGGGTTATGGCCCTGATGAGCAGGCTCTCACTGCCCTGGCTCAGAAAAGATCCGAACAAATGCACCAGGTGCAAGGTATGCCTGAGGGTCTGTCCCCTTGACCATGACCGGGTCTACGAGGATATGGAGGCGGATGATGTCGGGAGCGAGGACTGCATTCTCTGCGGCAAATGCGTGGAGATGTGCCCCGAGGAGGGATGCCTGACAATGATGTACGGGCCTTTTTCGGTCAAAAGTTCAAGAAGGCCAAGGAAGATCGGCCTATCTGGATCTCAGGACCGAAAAAAGAACAGACCGGAGGCGGGAAATGGAAAGTGAAGGACCCAGATATCTGAGGGATAAGGAAGGATATTTTTCCAAAGAGCAGAGGGACAGGACCAGGAAACGGTCCGGAGAGATGGAGGCTGCCGTCGGTGCTGCGTTGAGGAAACAGAAGAACCGCCCCAAAGCGATGAGCTACTTCGATGAGGTGCACAAGTATAGAGGGGCCAGGTATCATGAGCTCAAGGAATTCCACGATAAGGGAGGAAAGATCGTCGGGACACTTTGCATGATGGTCCCTCAGGAGCTCATTTTCGCGGCCGGTGCGGAGGCGGTCCGATTATGCTCCGGTTACTACGAACCTGTACATCCGGCAAATGAACTTCTCGGCGATGCAGGCCTGTGCCCCATGGTCAGATCGACCCTGGGAACGAAGATGGTATCATCGAACCCTCTGGTAGATCTCATCGACCTTGTGGTCGGTCCTGCCACATGCGATGGCAAGATGAAGCTCGCAGAGATACTCCAGGACTGGGTGCCGGTTGTGATGATGAATATCCCAAGGGTCAAGGTCGGTGATTCTTCTTCAGACCTCTGGGTAAAAGAAGTGTCATACCTGAAGAACAGGCTCGAGGAGCTGACTGGACGGTCGGTCCGCAAAAGCATGCTCAGGTCCGAGATAGCGAAGTGGAACGAAGCAAACCAGCACTGGTCCGAGCTCCTGGAGCTCAGGAGGTCGGAAAGACCCCCCATATCGGGAAGGGATGCCATGCTGGTTGTCCAGGCTTCCCAGTTCGATCGTATAGAAAGGTGGAACAGGAAGGTTGGGGATCTGATCCTTGAGCTTCGGAAGATGCGGAAGAAGGGGGTCCATGCCGGAGAGGAAGGTGCAGCCAGGATACTCCTTGCAGGCTCCCCCATGATGTACCCCAATTTCAAGATCCCGTCGATAATTGAGGGATCCGGAGGATTGATAGTCACCGATGAGCTGTGCAGCGGATACAGGCTCATGTCTGACCCGGTCATGGTAGACGGTATGTCCAGGAAGGAGATCTATCAGGCACTCGCGGAAAGGTACTTCTTCCCCTGCTCATGCCCCTGCTTCTCACCCAACGACGAGAGGATCCGGAGGATGAAGGAGGCCATCAAAGCCTTCGGCATAGAAGGTGTCATCTTCCATACTCTCAGGGGGTGCCATCTCAACAATATCGAGGCGACCAAGATCGAGCTTTCCCTGAGGGTGGAGGGGATACCCCTGCTTAAGATAGAGAGCGAATATGACGAGGGGGACATCGAACAGGTCAGGACAAGGATAGAGGCCTTCATCGAGATGATCAAGACCAGAAGGGAGTTCAGGATGACCCATCCGCCGGAGGGCAATAAGTGAGCGATGGGGAAGTAAAAAAGGGACCCTATGACCTGGGGATAGATGTCGGAGCCATCAGCACGAAGCTTCTTCTGTTGAAGGATGGGAACGTGGCTGGAACTACCTTTGCGAACACATCCATGGAGCCGGGAAAGATGGCCAGGAAGCTCATGAACGAACTTCTGAGGGACCGTGGATCGAAGCGCGAGGAGATAGGATACGTTATCGCCACGGGCCAGGGCCGCAAGTCCGTCGATTTCGCCGACATGGCACGGACCGAGATCACGACCTTCGCCAGGGGGGCCAATAGACTAATGCCCGATGTCGAGGTGGTCGTCGATATCGGGGGACACGGTATCAGGGTAATGAAGGTGGGGGAGATGGGGATCGTCTCGGATTTTCGGACCAACGACAAATGCTCTTCGGGAACCGGCTGCTTCATGGACACGATGGCAATGGCCCTCGAGGTCCAGATCGATGATGTGGGAGAGCGGTCCCTCCGATCGAAGGTCGCGGAGCACGTGAATGCCACATGTACGGTATTCGCCGAGTCGGAGGTCGTGTCGCTGATCGCCAGAGGAAAGGCGACCGAGGACATACTTGCAGGGCTCCACCAGATGGTCGCAAGGAAGATCGTTGCCCTTGTTAACTCAACCCAGTCGAAGGGGAAGGTGCTTGTATGCGGGGGCGTGGCGAGGAACAAAGGGATCGTGGAGGAGCTTCGAAAGATCATGAACCGGGAGATGGTCGTCCCGGAGATGCCGCATATGGTGGGAGCACTGGGGGCGGCACTTATGGCTCCAAGATCCGCGAACAAGGTGAAACTGGAAGCGCCGGCCATGGACGATGGCGAGGCAAAGGTGGAGAGGACAACATTCCTGGACAGATTGCTGAGGTGGAAAACATGATCACAGCGGGTGTCGACCTGGGCTCCACCTACGTGAAGGCAGCCATCGTCAAGGATCAAACGAGGGTCGGCTACGGGGTCGCGCCGACCGGTCACGACCATGATATCACCTCGAGGAAGGTCCTTGATGACGCCCTGGCGATGGCGGGTCTGAAGATCGGGGAGATCGACCATATAGTCTCCACCGGATACGGGCGGAGGGTCACCTCGATCGCGCATTCCAGCATCAGCGAGATCTCGGCGAACGCAAGGGGGGTCCAGTGGCTGGGTTCCGAGCTCAACGTGAGGACGATCATAGATATAGGAGGGCAGGACACCAAGGTCATCGCCCTTGACGATAACCTCCAGATGATCAACTTCGCGATGAACGATAAATGCGCCGCGGGGACCGGGAGATTTCTGGAGGTGCTTGCAAGTGTTTTGGAGGTACCCCTTGATGAGATGGGGCCCCTTTCCCTCAGGAGCATGGACCCGGTGGATATCACGACCACCTGTCTGGTATTCGCGAAATCGGAGGTGGCCAATCTCATCTTCCGGGGCTGCCCGAAGGAGGACATCATAATGGGCATCCAAAATGCGGTTGCTAGGAGGCTCGTGGCCATGGCCAAGAAGGTGGGGATCAAGGATGTCGTGTTCTTCGACGGGGGTCCTGCCAGGAACACCGGAATGATATACGCCATGGAAAAGGAGCTCGGCAGAAAGATGTACGTCCCGGAGATGCCGCAGATAGTAACGGCGACAGGGGCGGCGATCATTGCAGCTGAAGAGTTCCAGAGAATGAATGATCGAACTCCTGAACATCATACTTGACGGTAAAGGAAAAATAATCAAGAACCCGCTGAAGGGGGGATGAGCGCAGGCTTCCGCGTCCTCGAAGTATGGATGATCATCCTCATTATGTCAACGACCGTTCTACTGACGTTGACATCAGGCTGCCTCGAGGGAGATGAAGATGATGAAGTCTGTTTCTCTGCACTTTCGGGACGTTCCGTGGTCGATGATATCGTCGAAGATATGGAAGGGAACCACGAACTTGTAACGGTGACCGGCCTTGATCCCGGAGAGAATGGAAGGGCAAGGTTCTGGAAGTTCGCATACAATAATGTGACATCCGGTGCAGCGCTCACATCGGTCATGGCAACTGTCGATATAGATGGTAATGTTGAGATCAAGATGGGAGAGCCTCTGACCAAGACACCGATCAGGAACCTTTCGATAGATTCGACATCGGCCTACTTTGCCACAAGGAACGGATTGATCGAGGATGAGGTGATAACGGACAGCACGAGGATCACCGTGATATTTGTTTATCTTCTCGGGGAACGCCCTGACAACAGAGGGTGTGATTGGACGCTCGGCCTGGTGTTGGGTTCGGAGCAGCCGGTTGAGGTGACCGCACGTATCGACGGGAATACGGGAGAGGCCATCAGCGTCACGATCACAAAGGACAGATGATAATTCCGGGTCAGACATTCATTTAATATCGGGTATCGTTCTATCCCGGAAACAGGAGGGATCCGCCGGATGACAGACCTTGAAAGGTTCTTCGAACCGAGAAATGTGGCAGTGATAGGTGCTTCTTCGAATCCCGGAAAGATCGGATACAAGACGTTCAACAACCTCGTTAAAGGGGGTTACAGAGGGGGGATGTTCCCCGTGAACCTTGCCGGCGAGGACGTCTGCGGTCAGAAGGGATACGGATCACTGGAGGAGATAGAGGCGGAAATAGACCTTGCCCTTATATGCATCCCGGCCAGGTTTGTCAAGGATTCGCTGGAGGAATGCGGGAAGAAAGGCATCCCCTTCGTTGTGATCATAACCTCTGGTTTCAGGGAGATCGGCAATGTGGAGGGGGAGCGGGAGCTGATGGAGGTCGCGAGAAGGTACAACATCAGGATACTGGGGCCCAATGTTTTCGGGATGATCTACACCCCCTCGAACCTGAACGCCCAGTTCGGGAATGAGAAGGTTCTCCCGGGAAATGTTGCGATCATCACCCAGTCCGGTTCTCTCGGGATAGCCCTGATGGACAGGGTCTTCCAGGAGGGGATCGGCGTTTCCGCCATGACATCCGTGGGTAACAAGGCCGACCTGTCGGACGAGGAGATCCTTGATTTCCTGGTGACCGATGAGAATACCAGGATCATCCTGATGTACATCGAAGGCCTGAAGGACGGCAGGGAGTTCATCCGGAGGGTGAAGGAGGTATCCCGGGTCAAACCCGTGATAATCCTGAAATCAGGCAGGTCCAAGGCCGGGGCCAAGGCCGTCGCCTCCCACACGGCATCACTTGCCGGAGCGGACAGCCTCTTCGATGCCGCCTTCAAGCAGGCGGGAGCGATAAGGGCCCCGACCCTGAGGGAAGCCATCGACTGGACAAGGGCTTTGAACGATCTCCCGCTTCCGGTTGCCGACGACATCCTGGTGATAACCAACGGGGGCGGTTTCGGGATACTTGCCATAGACGAGATCGGGCTTTCGGGACTTCCCCTGTTCTACAACTTGGAATGGATCATCCAGAAGATAGGGCCGCTGGTTCCGCCTTTCGCCTCCCTGAGCAATCCGGTCGATATCACCGCCCAGACACCGCCGGAGGGTTATATCAAGTGCCTCGAGACCGCCATGGCTGAGGAGACAATAGGTTCCGTCATCGGGATCTACGGGGCAACAGCCGGCATAGATGTGGACAGGTTCACCGGGGACCTGATATCCTCCATGAAGGATCCGAAAAAACCCCTTGTTCTGTGCTACATCGGCGGCAAGGATGCTGACAGGCAGATACGCGCCTTCAATGAGGCAGGCCTCCCCGCGTTCTACTTCCCGGAGGAGGCCGTATCATCCCTGGAGGTTTTATACAGATACAGGAAGTACAGGAATTCAAGGGACAGGGAGCTGCCCCCACTTATCAAATGGGACCTGGGCAGGATCGGGAAGCTCATTGAAAGGACAAGGAAGAACAAGCACCATTTCATGGACCTCGAGACATCCCTCGAGTTCCTTAAGGCCGGGCCTATCGAGCTCTGCAATTACAGGGTGGTTAGGAACATAGATTCCGCTGTCAAGGCTGCAAGGGAGATAGGTTTCCCCGTTGTGATGAAGGGGTCCGCCTCCGACCTGATCCACAAGACGGAGCGGGGCGGGGTGATAACCGATATCGACAGTATAGAGGAGCTCGTGGAGGCTTTCGAGAAATTGGAGCCAATATCCGAGAAGATCATCGTCATGGAGCAGATATCCGGTCGGGAGGTCATCGTCAGCTCCATAAGGGACGGGGTGTTCGGACCCTCGGTGATGTTCGGTGTCGGGGGCGTGATGGTGGAGGCGATGAACGATGTTACCTTCAGGGTGGCGCCCATCGGGGAACTCGATGCGGAGGAGATGATGGACGAGATCAGGGGAAAGGCTCTCCTGGGGGCTTTCAGGGGGAAGAAGGAAGCCGACAGGAAGAAGATAGCCCAGGCCCTGAAAGCACTGGGAGACCTCCTCATACAGGTTCCGGAGATAACCGACATAGAGATCAATCCTCTGTTCATCTCCGATAAGGGAGCGGTCGCGGTGGACTGCAGGGTCAGGATAGGTTGATAGTATTTTGTTGAAATGTTTTCAAGTGCAAGGATCCACTTATGATCTTGATCGGGTATGCCCCTGGAATATCCTTAACGCCTTGGAATAGAGGGTGGTTGAGCAGTACCATCCCTCTTCGATCAACCTATCAAGGTATTCCTTTGCTTCTTGCCTCGAAATGGAGCCGCTCATGACCATCTGCCTTAGTATCCAGATGGTTCCCCTGTGCTGGACCTTCTCGATATCGCACACTGCCTGGCCGTAGCTCTCATCCATTATTGCGATGCCTTTTCTCAAATGGGCAAGCTCGATCACATCTATGTCGCCATTGGATAGCGATCTATTCTCCGAGAGTATGCTGTGCATCTCCCCACGCTCAACTTCCACGACCTTCATTATACCGATCCTGACAAGCTCTTGTGTCCTCAGGGCATCGAGCCTGCCTTTCTGCTTCCCCAATAGAACGACCTCTTCGTATATGCTGTAAGGAATGAGAAGATCGTCGTCAAGGTCTTTTAGATTGTCCAGCAGACCCGCTCTACCAATGTGGATGAGGGTCGTGGCATCGAATACCAGATCGGGCATTACTCCAAGTCCTCCTCGATCCACTCATCGGAAACCCAAACTGTTTTGGTCCTCTTCACAAGCTCTGAGAACTCCCAAATGTCCATTCCAGCGATCTCGGCTGCCCTCGAATAGGAGACATATCCTTCGGAGAGCAGCTGGAGAGCCCTCTTTTTCTTCCACTCTTCGAGACCGGAGATCAGAAGCTTCCTCACGGCTCCGCTTTTTTCTATGTTCTCCTCCTCGATGAACCTCTTAAGGTCCTCTTCAAGCTCCTCCGGGATCCTGGTGGATATGATGGACATGAACAACAATATGTTTACTAAGTATACATAGTTTACGGGATGATGATCATCGGCAAATTATGAAAGAAAACGATATATGGAGATATCGTAAAAAGAAAGATGAAATTGGTAAATGGGGGTGAAGGATGGGAACCGATATGACCTGACCTATCAAAAAGTCTCCACGTTTCCCCGAAAAGGGTTTATCCCTGGAACCAGTTGTTTGCCTGGGAGCCCAGTGGAGATGGTAAGAAAGAAAGGTATCCTGATAGCCGTCGCGTTGTTGCTTATCGCGGCATCGATGCAGACCATGGTCCCTGGAACATCTTGCAACGATGGTAAGGAGCAGGGTGTTCATATTCCCAATGAAGAATGCACCCGTTCTGATACAGCAGCGGAACCAATTCCCGAACACTATTTTACCGAGAACCGCGGACAATGGGTGCCGGAGATTGAATTCGTGGCACGTACGGATTTCGGCAGGATGGCCATCACGGGAACCGGGATGATCTACGATATCAGAGAGATTATAGCCGGTGATCTACGAATGCCGAATGAAGGCTCGAACGATCATATGACCGGAACTTTCATCGAAGGATATGTCATCGCAGCCACTTTCAAAGGGGGCAGCAGCACGGATGTCGTCGGGATCGGTGCTCTCCCGATGAGAAGCAACTATTTCACTGGTGGTGATGAGGAAGAGTATACGACGAATATCCCGAGCTTTCGAGAGGTCGTGATGGAAGACATCTATGACGGTATCGATGCCAGGTTCTATTTTAATGGGGATTCGGTGAAATACGACCTTTTACTCGCGCCGGATGCGGATCCGGACGAGATAATTGTCCGGATCGATGGTGCGGATGCACTTGATGTGGGGCGATCGGAGGTGGGATTCATCCTTGATGGTCGGAAACGCATGGGAGATTCGGAACTCCTTGTCTACTGCTCCGATAATGGCGAAATGATCGATGCATCGTTTTGCTGTATCGGGGAGAATTCTTACGGTTTCGATATAGTGGACAGACCGCTTGGAAAGATGGTGGTGATCGATCCCGTCATCAGGTCCGCGTTCATATCCGGAGGGGGACAGGATAAGGTCGAGGAGGTCATAATGGGTCCCGACGGCTCCCATTACATCGGAGGTGTCACCGATTCACTGGATTTCCCCGTCACACCCGGGGCCTACCAGGTGGAGATCGACAATTCCAGCGGTTGTCCCGGTAACGACATCTTCATAACAAAGTTGAACAGTGAAATGAACGACATTATTTTCTCCACCTTCATGGGGGGATGCGATCACGAATGGCTTACCGGGATGGAGCTCCTTGAGGATGGTTCCATCGTGTTTGCTGGATATACCCTGTCGGAGGACTTCCCCAATACCACCGGAGCCATGGACAACACCCTTGATGGGTTTCAGGACGGCTTCGTCGCGAGGCTTTCGGCCGATGGAAGTGAGCTCGTATATTCCAGTTATTTTGGCGGTAATGACCTCGACTGGATAGGGTCCATGTCGGTTGACGACCTGGGCAGAACGTACCTGGTCGGATGGTCATTTTCGACCGATCTTCCGCGAACCGGAGGGGCCAGGAACAGTTCCGAAGGTCCATATATGATGTTCATAACCGTGGTGGAGAATGACGGGTCCTCGGTCCTGAGGTCCATGATATTCAACAGCTCCGATCAACAGGAAGCCAATGGGATCGTTCATCTGGAGAACGGGAATGTATTGCTGTCCGGTTTTACCTACAACAGGTCGTTCCCGGTCACCCCCGGGTGTATCGATACATGCATAAACGGGACCCCGGGGATCGATGCTGACATATTCCTGATGGAGATAGATATCTGGGACCACGAGACCGTAAGGAGCGGAGTGATCGGAGGAAGCGTTTACGAAAGACCTTACGAGGTCGAGGTGGATGGTGAGCGTATCTGGATGGCCGGTATCACGACATCGCCGGACCTGCCGCTGACGGAAGACGCTTTCCGGAGACCCGCCTCCGTGGATTCTGTCGAGTGGTTCATCATGAGGGTCGACAGGAACATCACCACATTGGAATATTCCACCTATATCTCCGGGGACAGGGACGAATGGGATATCAACATGGAGGTGGGGGATGACGGGCTCCTTTACATATGCGGCAAGACCTGGTCATCGAACATCATCATGACAGAAGACGCATTCGACAGTATTTTCAACGGCAGCACGGACCTCGCGATCATGGTCTTCGAAGGACCGAACATGTCGCTGGTCCATTCAACCTATCTGGGAGGTGAAGCCGGGGATTATGTAAGCTCCATGATATATGCTGGAAATGGAACGGTCGCGATCGGAGGATATGCTGTCGGGGACTTCCCGCAGGGCAGGGAGCATTACCTGAACCATTCGACCTCGATGCCCGGATTTATCGTCTATTATTCTCTCCCCATTCCACCGGGGCCACCGGA
>JAFGJI010000174.1 GCA_016929175.1 Thermoplasmatota archaeon
CCATAGCTGTAACCGTAGTCGTTCGTCACGATGTAGATGACCTCCCCCACCCTTCTGCTGTCCAGGGGATAACCGTCAAGCTCCACTGTCTTCACGATCCTCGGATCGGAATCGTCAGTGATGTCGAGGATGTACAATCTGCCGGATGAGCCTCCTTCTGACCCGTCAAGGGCCGGTGCGTTGGAAGCTATGACAAATCCCAGGAAATCCACTATGTACATGCTGACGGGGATCCCGAGGACCGGCGTCCTTCCCTCAATATAGGGATCGGATGGGTCCTCCATGTTGACCGAGAGGAAACCCATGTAGCTGTTCAGAACGTAGATACGGTCGCCGACGGCCTTTACGATGTCCGCTTCCTCGACCTCCCTATCCTCGGGGGCTGTGGAGTCATCGTCCTTTTCCGTCTGGTCGATCTCCTCGGCGGCCCCTGCTTCACGGTCATCGTAGCTTCCCGTTTCCGGAGGTTCCGTGTAATCCGTGTTGTCCGTAGCATTCTGCGGAAGGTTGTCCAGGATATCAAGTCCCCTCTCCTCGAGGGTTGTCGCTATCCCTTGGGGCCTCAGTCCAATGGTGGGGGCGGTGTCGAGATATTCTTCCCAGGCTTCCCGGGAAGCTGAGCTCATGGAAGAGTCTCCGGTCGCGGCACCCGACTGGTCGATGTATGCAATGTCCCCGGACGGCCCTTCATCCCCGTCGAACAGCAGGACCGCCAGCAGCGGCAGGACAAGCAGGATCACCGATCCGGCTGCTATCAACGCTATTGTGAGTTTCCTTGTCGTATCTTTCGACTTGCCTTTATTTTCATGCCTCATACGAAAGCCCCCTGATAACATCAGGTCCGGTAGAGGATGCTTCCACCCATGCTGTACTCTACAAGGTCGCATTGCCTTGTTGTGATATATAGGATGTGGAACATTTTTTGGACGTTGGCATGGAATGTCTGAACATACCTCTACCAAAATAAAAATAAGGTCAAATGGATTTGGACACCGGGTCTCTCATTGAAAGAATTCGAAAAGGATCCCGATGAAGAGAAGGCCTCTGCCATCACCGCGTTCATGGACCGCATACTGCACTCCAGACACAGCAACAAGTACCTGGCTGGAATAATATTGCTGATAGCGACGATCCCAAGGGTATTCTACATCTCGAAGGGCCTTCTCCCGAACGGGGTCGATGAGGGAATAGACCTCATGGCCGGAAGGATGTATGATTTCGGCTACGAGCTGTATTCCCAGATAAACACGGTCCAGGCACCGCTGATGTTGACGGTCTACAGCATCATCGAGGCCGATCCCGTGGTCTTCAGGCTTTTCTCAACATTAGCGTCGCTTGTGATCATGGCTTTCGTCATGTGGGTGGGTTTCAGGATAGGCGGACGGCATGTAATGGTGGCGGCCGGAGCCTTCGCCGCCCTGGATCTGATGTTCCTCCATGAGGCCAGGTTGGCCTCCCTCGACATGTTCTGCCTATTCTGGGTATCACTGGGGATCGCCTCGCTCGTCAAGTTCAGGCAGAGCGGGAGGAAGATGGCCCTTGTTCTTCTTGGAGCTTTTATGGCCATCAGCTCAATGGTGAAACTGTTCGGCGTGGTAGCGACCGGAGCGGCCGGTCTCATCCTGTTATATGACTGGATGGCCGGCCTGGAAAGAACCCGCAAATTCAGGCTTGAAAGATTTGCCCCACCGAAAAAGGTGAACGTCAGGCTCGAACATATCCTCCTCTTCTCGCTTTCATGCATCCTTGTGGTACTCGTTATCATGACAAGGTACGGCGTGTGGGAGGTCATCCAGGGAACCTTCATCAATCAGCTGAACAGACCGGTCTTACCATTCACCACCAAGCTGTCATTTTTCGGGATATTCCTCCTCCTGAACGCCGGTGCCATACCATTTCTGCTGTTCGGTGCCGGACCACTTTATCGGAGACCTGAAGGGGTGATCCTGATCATCTCCGGGGCATATCTCCTCTGGTTCATCTTCCAGGCGACAACATGGACACACCACCTGATATTCCTGTCCCCGGGCATATCCCTCACAGCGGGAGTGGGCATAATCAATTTCACCAGATGGTGGTCAGGAAGGAAGCGTATGCGCCGGCATCCCAGAATAACGCAAAGGATGCTCATTTACACCGAGGTCATCCTTATCCTTTTCGCGGCCGTCATAGGTGGTGCATTCTCCTGGGTGGTCAAGGAGAGCGGCCCGGCCATGGACGACCGTGCCGCTGACATCCTGATGGAGATAACGGATGAGGGTCAATTCATCATCTCGGGGGACCCCATCATCCCTCTGAAAGCCCACCGCCCTGTCCCTCCGAACCTTGTAAATGTGGCGATACTGCAGTATCCCCACATAACCGATGACGAGCTGAACAGCAGCTGTATAAAATACGCCGTGGAAGCTGTTGTTATCACCTACCGCCTTCAGGAGATGAATGGGTTCGTGAGCTTCGTCAAGGAGAATTACAGGATAAAGGCCACCATCGTGAAGGAGGGGCACTTCCTGGATCCGGACGTTCAGGAATATCTGGTATACTATCTGCCGATAGATGCGGAAATACGACTGCACCCGGATTGGGGTTCTGGCATCGAGGACCTGTGATCTTCTGGCCGTGATGAAGGGCCCCGATGGGAATACAACATGTGACCGAAAAGGATATCTCCCTTCTATCTGATGGCGCATGCAGGAGCCTGTACATGTGTCCTCTCTCTTCAAGGCGGGAGCTATCCGGTGCTGCCACGGTGTCCTTCATGGTCCTTCTGCTGGTCATGACGATCCTGGTGCCTCCGAACGATCCGGAGGCGGTCCGGGTGGGTGGTATTGACACGGCCACGAGGGCAGAAGGTGTTCTGGTTGACGAGGTTCCGCTGGGTGTCGTCTTCCCCGACCTTGATCCCGGGTATGTGATCATCTGTCCGGAGGAGTTCAAGGAGGAGGTGGCCCCCCTGGCCGTTCACAGAACGATGTCCGGTCTTCCCGCCAGGGTGTATACCTTGGGATCCATAGCGGGTAACTACTCCGGTGTGGACCTTGAGCAGAAGGTCCATAATTTCCTCCGATCCCTTCACGATGCTTATCCCTCCTTCAAATGGCTTCTTATAGTGGGGGATTCCGAGCACCTGATGCCCAGGGCTCTCTGGCATTATGCCTACGACCGGGGCCAGCCCTTCGATAACTTCTATTATTCGGATGTGTACTATGCCGGCCTCGACTCCGACTGGGATTCGGACAGGGATGGCAGGTTCGGAGAATATTCGATGCTCGGGGTGATAGACGGAGACATCGACTGGGACATATACGTTGGAAGGGTCCCCGCCTCCACGGAGGAGCAGGCCTCCAACTATGTCAACAAACTCCTCAGATACGAGAAGAACCCTCCGATCGGATCATGGATGAAGAGGTTCCTGGACTGGGCCTCCCTCATGGAACCGCCCAACAGGGACTTCGACCCTTACCGCTATTACGATTACAAGTCGAACGCATACAAGGTCGCAAAGAGGGTGGAGGCGAACCTTCCCGAACACATCGAGCTCAAGGCCCTCTACGACTATCCCCAGCTGGAGGGGGGGAACTACTCCACCACCGACGGAAGGGATACCCTCAACAGAGCCAACATGCTGGCGGACTTCAATTCCGGCGCGTCGATGCTCAACTTCGTCGGTCAGGCAAGATACGAGGCTTATGCTTTGAACGATTACGGACCCCCTACCGGCAATGGGACCTCATGGGCATGGAACGAACCAATGAGATACTCCGACCACGCGGTCTTCACGAACGGTGACATGATGCCTTTCTTATACGCATCGACCTGCGACACCGCCAAGTTCTTTCAGACCGGATATTACGAGGATAAGTCCCTCGAGACCTGGCTTACCTCCGCTTCCGGAGGTGCCATCGGTCTTATCTCATCGACGGGCACATCTGCAAGAGGGGAGGAGGGAACATCCTCCTGGGGCAACTGGTATCTGGATGAGGAGTTCTGGAAGCTTTTCCTGCTATCTGGAGAGACCAGACCTGGAAGGACCCTCTTCAAGCTCAAGGAACGCTATGAGGACAAATGGTTGAGCCCCACAATGGAGGTCAAGGAGACGATACTGGGCATGATCTACGCCTACATCCTGCTGGGGGACCCCTATGTGGACATATACACTGCACCTGCCAGCAGGTTCATGGATGCCTCGGCGATAGGTACCACTTTCTATAACGGCAATCATACCACAAGGTTCCGTGTCCACGATAGGGACGGGGTCCCCGTTCCTAACCCGCACGTCACCATCTACAACGAAAACATATACATGGTACTTACGGGGAACCCGGAGGGATGGGTCAACGCAACCCTCGATCTCGGAAGCTCGACCAGTATCAACCTGTCGCTTTCCGGCCACAACATGGTACCTGCCTTCTATAGATACCAGGTCATACCCGCCATCTCTGACGTTTATATCTCCGGTTCTTACGATATTAGTCCCGGGAACGCGTCAATATGTGAAGAGGTCCTGGTTGCGCTCGAGGTAGGGAACAGGGGTGGAATGACCGCCGAGAACGTGGGATTCCATGTCACTTACAAGGGGGGCAACGGGGACCCTACGGTCCCTTATGTCTCGTACCGGCTTGGATCCATCGAACCGGACGGGGTAGTGAAGACATCCTTCAACTGGACCTTGAGGCCGGGCGACCACAGTTTCT
This sequence comes from Thermoplasmatota archaeon, assembly GCA_016929175.1. Classification (GTDB taxonomy): domain Archaea; phylum Thermoplasmatota; class Penumbrarchaeia; order Penumbrarchaeales; family Penumbrarchaeaceae; genus JAFGLL01. The sequence goes on from JAFGJI010000174.1 coordinate 4,692, forward strand.
CGATCGATATGGATTCCACATCTCCCGAGATAGATCTTCTGAACAATCATCTGGAGATATGGTTCAACAATCCAGGACCGCACTTCGAGTTCAGCGCGGATTCGGGAACGATCAGACCTTACTCCACTGCTTCCCCGGGGACGAACCTCACCATCGACCTCAGCGTTCTCAATTCGGGTTTCGTCGATGCCCCCCTTGAGGTTCAGCTGTTCCTTGGCGACCCCGGGTCGAACGGGACCCCACTCTCAAGCGTTTTCCCCCTGGATATTATCGAAAAGGACGGCTGGGGAAATATGACGATCCCTTTCACGGCTCCGTCCGGAGATGGCCTCCTGTTCATTATCATGGACCCCAACGATAGATATCCTCCGGATTTCACGGACGAACCCGTCAGGTCACTTCTGAGGATCGATCTGCCCCCCAGATGGAGCGAGGCACCATCCATGGCAATACTGGAGGATTCGAGGGATAACATCCTCCGCCTCGACAGTCTCGTGACCGATGACGACACACTATCCAGGGACCTTGTTTTCTCCATCGTCCTCAAAGGGAACATGACAGCAAGGATAGATGACAGGGATGAAAGCGGTAAGTTCCTTGTATGCTCTCCCCCGCCCGACTGGTGGGGTGACGAGCAGATCCTGGTCTCCGTATCCGACGGTCTCTCATCGGAGCTGGTCTCCGTCAACATCACTGTCGCGCCCGTGAACGACCCCCCTTTCTTCCTGGATGCGGTCCAGGGGATCATCGAGCTGGTAACCCTCGAGGACGAGCCGTTCTCGTTCCTTCTCCGGGGGGGCGATATCGATAGCGGATCCCTTACCTTCCACTATGAAGGGGACCGGCTCTCCGTTGACCCGGCCACGGGATCGATCCTGTGGGAACCTGGTCAGGAAGACGTCGGCACCAACGATTTCACGTTGTACATCAGGGACATCGAGGGAGCAAGATCCTCTCTTCTCCTCCGGATAGTGGTGATAGGGATCGACGACCCTCCGCAGTACCGCGATGTTCCCGACGTGACCTTGCTCGCAGGCGATACCTGGAGCTTTCAGCTGAACGTCAGCGACGAGGAGGGTGCGGCACTTGCTTTCAGCAGCAACTCCTCATTCGTGTGGGTGGGGGAAGACGGGGTCCTTCACGTCAACGGATCGCAGGAATTCCCTGGGCTCAACCACATCAGGGTATCCATTTCGGACGGGGTAAACACCATCTACATACTGTTCAACGTCAGCATCATAGGCGAAGTTCCCGACGGCGACGAGCCTGAAAGCGATATCGACATCCAGGCGATACTTGGAGGTACCGGTATCGCGATCGCATTGATATCTCTGCTTTTTCTCCTGTTCATCTTCCTTCGGAGGTCCCCTGCGGACCGTCAGGTCGTTATGGAACTGGAAGGGGCGGATGCTGCCTACGATGGTGACATGGCTTCGCTCGATGGTGAGGAAGCTGTGTCATCCGAGGACGAAGGTTGAGGAGGGACCGGGTCTTGACCAACGGAGGATTCGATGAGCTCGAAAGTGATGTGATAGAAAACGGACTCTGCACAAGATGCGGTGCATGTGCGGCCTCCTGTCCCGTCAATGTCCTGGAGTTCGGGAAGGATGGCATCTCCATCAACGGCGACTGCATACGATGCGGTACCTGTTTGAGGATATGCCCGGGAAAAGGGGTGAACATGTCAGACCACGAGAAACGTCTTTTCTCGAACTCGAGAGGCCGCTCGCTTGGGAGAAGGAATGGGATATACAAGGAGAGGAGGCATCTGACCTCCGCCCGGAAGGAATTCATCATGACCGGATATTTTGGTGGGAGGGTCACTTCCATCCTGGTGGCCGCTCTTGAGGCGGGATCGATCGACGCGGCCCTTCTTACCGACTGGACCGACGATGAAGCCCTGTCAACGGGAAAAGGCATATTGGCCCGCACCAGGGAGGAGATCATCGGGGCTGCTTCATCGAAGTATGTCTTCAGCTCGGTACTGACGCTGCTTCCCGAGGTCCAGAAGGATCCCGATATCAGGAGCGCTGCAATTGTCCTGCTTCCATGCCAGGTACAGGCGTTCCGGAACATGGAGATGGACCCTGCCGCAGGACATCTGACAAAGAAGGTCAGGTTTCTGATATCATTGAACTGCGGAGCTCCCAACATGAGCGAGGAGAACTGGAAGGCTTCGATCTCGAGGCTGATGGGTGTTCCACCCGGGGAGGTCAGGTCCTTCAGGTACCGTAAGATCTCCTCGACAAGGATCGAACTGGAGGCAAGGACCTTCAATGATGAGATCTTAAGGAAAGAGGTTTTCGTCAGCAGGTTCCTCCGCAATGTCAACAGAGGACCTCGATGGCCAAGATGCGACCTCTGTCCAGACTATTCGGGGGAACTCTCGGACCTTTCTTTTGGAGCCCCGGTCATAAGGACCGACAGAGGCATGGAGCTTGTCAGGAACGCGGAGGCAAGGGGGTATCTTAAAAGGTCATCGTTGAAGAAGACCATCTCACAGGACATCACTGACCTTTTCGTGGGATCCAGGAAGAAATTGCGTTACCGGAGAAATTTGAACAAGCGTAAAAAGATGGGGGCCCCCTTTCCGATCTACCGTTAGGTCAGATAAGGTTTTCATTCAGATCGTCATTGTGGTCACATGGCGGATTACGATCTTCCTCCGGCACCCCATGTGAGGGCCTGGTCTGGCAGGGTTTTCAATGTGTTCACCCACTATTCAGTGGCCGGACTGTCAACGAGCATTTTCCTTGATACACACAAAGGCCGCCTCCTGATCGACTGCGGGGACGGATGCGTCCGTGACAGCATAGAGGTCGAAAGATACCTGAGGGGGTCAGGACAAGGATCTCCGGAAAGGGACCTCAAGGACGCTGGAGAGTCTATATTGGGGGCGGTGATATCACACCCGCATTATGATCATTATTCCGGCCTGATCACGCTTTTGAACTTCCTCCAGCTTCTGGGCAGGGAGGCCCCGTTCCCGATGATCTACCCCGACGGAGCTGCTCCCATCGAATCGATCGTTGATCATTTCACCGACCATCTCTGGGAAGACCCGATGTTCGATATCGACCTCGTACCCTTCATCCATGGGAGCGAGTTGAATATGGCCGGGGTTGATATATCATGCATATCATCGGTGCACCGTCACAGCAGACCTGGCAAGGTGGGTGGGCCCGTAGCAGCCCTCTCGTTCCGGTTCGAAATGGACGGAGAGGTCGTGGTCTATACCGGGGACACGGGGGATATCTCTCCCCTAAAGGACCTCGCCAAGGGTTCCGACCTCCTGATCATCGAGGCCACATTCCCTTTCCCGGGACCGGATGCAGAAGGTGTCCATCTAGATCTTGACCAGGTAGTTGAACTCTCATCCCTGGCAAGGGACCATCTCCTGGTCCACTTTACGGCCGGTTCCTATGAACATGCAGTGAAGAGAGGCCTGATGGACGGATGGTGATCAGTGCACTGACCAGGGGAGCATCACCCTGAACATGGACCCGTCCGCGTTCTCGCTCCCCTCATGCAGACTTCCACCGTGAAGCTCGATGATGCCTCTTGCATACTGCAGCTTATCCGGGGTCCCGGTCCCGTCCCCGAATTCGGTCGCAGTAAAGCCTTCAAGCAACGGATACCGGTCGTTCTTGATGGAGATATTTATACCCTGTATACTGGTCGAAATCCCTATTGATACGGGGTGCCCGGGAGGGGAGAGTTCCATCGCTCTCTCGAGCAGGGATCTGAATGCCGATCTTAAAAGGGGATGGCCGCTGATCTCAAGAGGTCCGACCGGAGGCTCCATCTTGACCTCTGTCCCGGCCCCCTTCTCGATGATAGAGCCGATCTCCTCCTTGACCAGGGAGCAGAGGTCCATCCTACACAATAAACTCCCGCCCTCCTCCAACCTGGGACCTGACAGGAACCTCATTAAGGAACTTGAACGGACCCCGGTCATCCTTACACCCACGACCTCCTTTTCCCTCTCATACGGGGAGAAGATGCAGAGATAACCGACCCTGTCCCCTTCCAACGACTGCAGCTCGAGTTCCACAACGTTCGTCTCCTCTTCCTCGAATGCACTCCTCCATGCGGACATTGCAAGGTCCCATACCTTGCCGGGAGGGGCAAAGAAGGGGCCTTCCATCATCTCCGGGGTCATCCCGTCCCTCCGGATGAAACTCTCCGCCGTGGGGTTGCAGTCGATCTCCCACAGTGGCCCTGCTTCCCTCCACAGGACGAACAGCTCATCGCTGCTGTTGAGCAATTCCCTGGTCCGCTGCAGCTCGTCCCGTGCATCGATGGATCCCAGTACCCTGCGCAGGGCAGAACCTATCCCGTCCCAGACCATTTTAAGGGATGTCTCCTCGGCCACTCCTTCCATTACCCCTTCACGGGTCGAGAAGAGAATTATCATTCCGACCGTCTCTTCCCTGCTGTAAAGGGGGACCACGAGGCCCGAATGCATTCGGATGAAGAGAGGCTCTCCTGTTGTTGTCCTGGCACGGCAGACACCGTCCATCTTCCCGCTCCACCCCCCCCGATTGTCGGTACGATCGGGAGAATGCACCTGCACCTCCATTGTACCTTCCAATATGCTCCCCATAGCGATGAAATCGACACTCTGGGGGAAATCCTCCTCGACCTGGAAGAGAGGGTCATCGAGACGGCTTTCCGGATCGCTCCATCTCAGCGTTCCGATATCGAAGGGAACGATGGCCGGGAGCTCCCTTGAAAGTATATCCGTGATGGATCGTATGTCATCGGAACCCACCAGTGCGGACAGGAGGCGGGAAGCGGTAAAGCCTCTGTCCAAAATATCCTCGAACTCATCTTCACCTCTCGAGGTGGACTCCGCTCTATCCATCTGAAAGGACCTGAGGGGTGCCTTCCGGCTCCGGGTTTCATTTGAGGTGTCTTCCCCTTTTTCTTTCCCGGTCTGGCTCGCGCTATCCGAGAATATCCTGCTTATCCATTCACCCATGTGGAACTACCCCATAGATCATTCCAACCGCGGGGACAAGGCCTAATCAATATGGTATTATTTCAAGGTTGGGGGCGATTTCCCGTGCAGCCGGCAATCCTTTTTAAAGCAATTCTAGAGGTCTCCGGTCCGTTGCGTTTCCCGGTCGATCAAGCCCCTTTCAAGAACCGATAACAGGACGGGTCGTCACGTTGCCACGCTTGTATAGAAAACGATATAACACCAGGTCACCTTACAAGCCCGATGCAGGGCTCCAACATCTCTGGGCCCCGGTCCAGGACCATTTCGTTCACGATGCTTTTGCTTACCGCCGGGATCCTATTGCTTGCGGGCGGACCGCAGGACACGGAATGGACCGGTAGTGCCTCTGCCGGACCCTTCCGGCCCATATCTGCCCCCCCCACGATAATGGAGGAGTCGAACTTCACAACATATTTCGACCACGGCTCCATGACCGAATACCTTCAGTTCCTTGAACAGACCAGACCTGATATAGTGAAGCTATGGTCCCTCGGGAAGACCCATGAGGGAAGGGATATCTGGTGTCTGAAGCTTTCCGACCACCCGGACCTGGAGGATGACGGAGGGTCCGATCCTGAGGAGAACGTTCTGCTGGTCGGCGCCCATCACGGTAATGAATGGATATCCTACGAGGCTCCGCTCTTCGTTCTATCATTCCTTGTCAGCAACTACAGGGCGGAAGGGTTGAACGGGAGCATTTCCACCTACATCGTTGACAACCGTGAAGTGTTCTTCATTCCCATGATGAACCCCGATGGGGTGCAGTATGCACACGAGGTGGACAGGAACTGGAGGAAGAACCGGGAGCCAAATTACCTGAGCGAGTTCAGCCCCGGTGGTCTGGCCTCACCGGACCTGACCCCTGTGTCATACGGTGTGGATATCAACAGGAACTACGGATGGGCATGGCATGAAACTGGCGGTTCCAATGTGGTAATGACGAGCGGATCCTCCTACAGGGGGCCTCCCGACAATGTTGATGACGACGGAGATGCGGTCATCCCGATAGACGTCCGACCGGGTTACATTCCGATCGGACCGGACGAGGGGGTTGACGAGGACCCATGGGACGGGATCGACAACGACGGTGACGGGAAGGTCGATGAGGACCCTGCAGGGGGATTCTCCTCAGCTGAGACCATAGCGATCAGGGCTCTCGGCGATACCCATCATTTCCCGGTGGCGATAACCTACCACTCATATTCCGAACTGGTACTCTGGCCATGGGGCAACACTCCGGAACCCACACGGGATGCTCCCGTTCTGGAACAGCTCGGCACCCGGATGACCGAGATGAACGGATACAGCCCCATGCAGGGTTACGACCTCTATCCCGTGACCGGTGAGTTCAACGATTGGTTCTATTCTCAATACGGGACCTTTGGATACACCTTCGAGATAGGGGACCGCCACACAATACCGGCAGAGGAGATCGTTCAACATTGCGGGGTCAACCTTGACCCTGCACTATACCTCTGCCACGCTGCTGCCAACCCTTACGAGAGCTTCATCAGGTTCAACGAGAACTCGACGAGCTGGGAAATTACCCGGGATGGCGTAAGGCTTAAACTCGCTTACCTGGACGAGGGTTATCCATATCCCATCAACCTGGACCGTACAAGGGTCCATTACAGCTGGGGGAACGGGGAATGGATGACCTCTCCCGTCGTGGAGGATGAAAATGGCAACCTTTCAGCCGAAGTGCTAAGGATATCAAAGGACCGCGAGCTCAGGTTCTACTTCAAGCTTGTGGATTCCGAGGGAAGACAGATAACCGAACCCATGTATGCGCCGAACCTGTTCCATACGATAGAACTGGACGGTGACAGGGTAAGATATCTCGAGTTCGGGATCGCCACCATTTTCGTGATGCTCTATACATTGGGAACAATATGGGGAGGCTTCGCCGGGGGAATAACGATGGCCCTGAGGTCCAAGAAAGGAGGGGAGTGAAACGGCATCAAAGGGGGGAGGACTGTTCACAAACCGCTGGGGGCTCCTGATGGCGGCCCTTGGCGCTGCCATCGGGACCGGCAATATCTGGAGGTTCCCCAAGGAGGTGGCCAATAACGGGGGGGGGTCGTTCATGATACCATATGTCATCTTCCTCTTTGCCTGGTCCATCCCCATACTCCTTGTGGAGTTCAATCTGGGCAAGAAGTCCAGAAAGGGCACCATGGGAACCTTCACGCAGTTCCTTGGAACAAAGAAGACATGGATGGGAGCCTGGCTTACCTGGATATCAACTGCTATCGGTTTCTATTATGCAGTTGTTATGGGATGGACCCTGAGATATGCCTTCGGGTCCATCACCGGATCGGTCTCGTTCCACAGTGTACAGGCCGCCAGGGATTCCTGGGAGGGGTTCCTCGGGTCCCCCTTTCTTATGGTTTTCTTTCAGGTACTGGCAATTGCCATAACCTCGGTGATCGTCTACAGAGGGGTGGAGAAAGGCGTGGAGCGAGTGAACAAGGTCCTCATACCCACACTCTTCGTTCTTCTGATCATAGGAATGATCAGGGCTGTTTTCCTTCCGGGAGCTCTCGACGGGATCGCTTACCTTTTCACACCCAACTCAAGATCCCTTTTCAATGCAAGGACATGGGTGTCAGCACTGGCCCAGTCTGCCTGGTCCTGCAGTGCAGGCATGGGTATGGCCATCACCTACGGCGCCTACACCAAGAGAAAGAGCGATACGAACCTGAACACATTCCTGACTGGCCTGGGTGACACCACCATAGCACTTGTGGCAGGGATAATGATATTCGCAACGGTATTCGGTGTCAGTGCATCACCGGCGTTGGCAGAGGCCGCTGTCGAGGAAGGGGGCTCGGGCCTGACCTTTATCTATCTTCCGAGCCTCTTCGGTGAGATGGCGGGAGGTCCTATCATTGCAGTGATGTTCTTCCTGGCCATGGCCTTTGCAGCACTTACCTCCATGATAGCCACTTATGAGAATGCTGTCAAGAACTTTGTCGATGCAGGATGGGACAGGAAGAAGGCCATCCGCACCCTGACCGTGGGTATGCTCGTACTAGGTCTTCCCTCCGCTCTGATAATACTCCCTGTGAGCGGTACGCCAATGCCCGTGTTCCTTGACAATCAGGACTTCGTCTGGGGCCTTGGGCTCATAGTATCCGGCGCTTTCCTCTATTATCTGGTCCTGAAGTACGGCATCACCAGGTTCAGGAACAATATCGTGAACAGCAGATACGACGATATCAAGGTGGGGAAGTGGTTCGATGTCCTTTTCAGGTTCGTGATCCCCATAGAGCTTGTTGTGATGTCCGGTTGGTTCCTTATCCAGACACTCATGGCCCCTTCGGAAGAGTGGTGGTTGGGCGGAACAATAGGCCTCGGCATCCTTCTGCTCCAGTGGGGGGCCTCCATTGCGGGCTTGATCCTGCTGAGCAGAAAGGTCGGACCAAGGATGATCGACCAGCAAATGAATATCGATCGCTCAATAGATGATGATATTGACATCCTTGAGGGTTCTCCGCATGAAGTGGAGGGTATCGTCGAGGTTGTCGAACAGGAACCGGACTGAGATCAGGGGGCTTTGACACGAATGAAGAAGAGACGATACTGATGATCTTTAAGGAAATGGGAGAGATGACCACC
>JAFGJI010000175.1 GCA_016929175.1 Thermoplasmatota archaeon
ACCACCTATTCACTGGCGTTGATATTCAAATATACCCGTGACCCGGACTATTACAACGGAACGGTCAGGACCCTGAACTACCTTCTTTCACATCACCTCCATTTCGAGGAACGGGACGGGATCGAGATGGCGTACATGGAGGAGAAGGGGGTGGTCAAACTTGGAGGGGCGGCTCTTGCAGTACTTGCGATCGTGGAGGTCGAGGAGGTGGACCCACTGGCCAGATACGAGAGGGAGCTTTATGGGCTCGGCGAGTTCATGGTTGAAATGCAGCATGAGGACGGAAGCTTCCAGTGTTTTTACAAGCAGAGGGAGGACGAGCATTCCGATTACTATCCGGGGGAAGCTCTCCTTGCACTTGCCAGGCTTTACGACCGCACGGGAGATCATCGATACCTTCGATCTCTTGTGAAGGGTCTCGATCTCTACAATCAATATTTCGGTCATCAATACACTGCCTACACCCCTTGGGCGACCGAGGCCATGGTCTATGCATATTCATGGACGAACGACACCTCATACCTGGACCATTGCTACATAATGGCGGAGAACTGCAGGGCAGGTCAGATCCTGCCGGGTCCCGATGTGAAGGAGACACATGTCGGGGGATGGGGTTCCGATCCGGCAGCGAATTCCGCAAGCAGGGTGGAGGGTGTCGTCGACTCATACCTGCTGGCCAGGAGGACCAACGACACGGAAAGGATGGAAAGATACGGCCTGACGATGGAGTATTGTGCTTTTTTCCTCATCAACCTTCAGTACGATGATGAAGAAGCCCTTGAGTTCCCGAGGCCTCAAAAGGTCAAGGGGGGGACCCCGCTGAGCTACAACGAGGACAATATCAGGATAGATTACGTTCAACATGCGGTCGTGGTCATGGCGAAGATCATGGTCTACCGGGGATCGAACATGAACGTATAGGATGTATTCTCACCAATATCCTAAAATATCCACCCCCTACTACGCATATATGTTCCAGGAGATATGCCAATGTATGTCGGTGTGATCTTTTACCAGTTTAAAAAGGAGAATATCAAGGATGCTGTAAAGAACTGGGAATACCTGGTATTGAACGAGGCGAAACGTCAACAGGGTTTCATAAAGGCAGAGATCTACGTGAATGAGGAAACGGGTGAAGGCCTCGACATCGGTTTCTGGGAAACGAAGGAGGACGCACAGAGGTTCCAGGACACGGGTCTGTTCGACCTGCTCGCACGGGACCTCAAGGACCATCTCAGAAAACCCCCGAGAAGGGAGCAGTTCGAGGTGGTCTCATCTCTATGATCACGGCCGAACCTTACCTTTGGGATGTTCAGCAAGCGAAGTTCTGCGGGTGCTTTCCCCGGATCGTTTTGTAGAATCCCTTTATCTTTGTCATGTCCGACCCGTAATCTCCCGAGGGATACAGGTGGCCGCCTATCCCGCCTTCCCTCTTTCCGTAATCGAGGAATGCGAACGCAATGGGTACCCCTGCCCCGACCGCTATATGATAGAACCCGCTCTTCCAGGTTTCCACCCGTTTTCTTGTGCCCTCCGGAGCGTTCGCCAGGACCAGTCTGTTGTTCTCCCTGAAGAGGTCTATACACTGCTGAACGGTGTTCGTCCTCACGGATCGGTCTATCGGAAGCCCGCCCAACCACCTGAAGAGAACGCCGAAAGGTCTCCTGAAAAGCGTATGCTTCCCCATCCAGTATGCCTTGATGTCGAGGACGAATGCAATGCAGAGGAACATTGGAAAATCCCAGTTGGAAGTATGAGGAGCCGCGATCGCAAAGAATTTAGGAGGCCTCTCGAACCTGTCCACGACCTTCCATCCCATGACCTTGAGCAACATCATTGATAATACCTTGAGGATTGGTTTGATGACAGGTGTATCAAAGATCGTATAGTGCAAAGGACCAGCTCTTTTTCAGATAAATAGCCATTTGCAAGTCTCGTATACAAGGCTGTCGGAGGTCCGGTAATGAAATACCTGGTCTCGTGACCTCAGAACTTCCTCTCGATGTGATCCAGGACGGACCAAAATATCGCCCTTCCGTCCCCTTCCTCCGGACCTATCCTTCTCCGGTACCAGTCCGGGTGAGTATGCCGGAAGAACACCCTCTCCGGATGGGGCATCATTCCGAAAACGGTCCCCGTATCGTTGGTGATACCTGCTATGTTGAAACGGCTTCCGTTGGGGTTGAATGGATACGGCGCCTCCGTATCGCCGATGGGGTCCGAGAACTGGAAGACCACCCTGTCCTCGTCGAACAGGCGTTGATAAAGTGCATCCTCCTTTTCCTGGCTCTCGTGGGGGAGCATGAACTTTCCCTCGGCGTGGGCGCAGGGGATGTGGCGAAGCTCACCTTTATTCGATCTTGAGGTCCAAACGCATTTTCCAGCATTCACATGTTTCAGGACCGTCGGCCTGCATTCGAACCTCCCCGAATCGTTGGCATGGAGCACTGCCTGAGGATGCTCCGCCATAGTGCAATCGAACGCCGGCAGGATCCCCAGCTCGACCATTATCTGGAAGCCGTTGCAGAATCCCCCTATTGCCTTTCCCTCCTCGATGAACGCGACAAGGTCCCGTCCGAGGACCGCCTTCATCCTGGCGGCGAAGATCGCCCCTGCCCGGATGTAATCCCCTGCCGAAAAACCTCCGGGGAACATCAGGATATGAAAATCCTTGAGCAATCTTCCTTCCCCGGCAAGGGTGTCCCTGCCCTCGAGTTGTTTCAGGTGGACGAACTCCGGACTGGCCCCCAGCCTTTTGAAGGCATCGAAGGTCTCCTGCTCGCAGTTGGTGCCTTCCATCCTGAGTATGCAGACCTTCACTTCGTCGGACCTCATTTTGACCCCTCCAGAAGCCATGTCAATTTATTCCTCCACACATGGTCAAGAATATCAACGGGTATGTCCACCAGGACCTTTTCGCCTTCTGTTATCTTGAGGTTCGCTCCTCCCGAAGTACCCAATTTGATGTGGGGCACCTCATAACGGGAAAGCTCGTCCTCCACCCTTGCAGCGTCCTGGGGCTGCACCTCGACGACGTATCTCGAATTGCTCTCCGAGAAAAGCTTGATGTCGCACCTGAGAGGGCTGCCTCCACCGGAAGAGGAGCCGTCTTTGATCAACCCGATGTTCAGTTCCGCGCCCATGTGCCCCCCTATGCACATCTCCGAGATGGCCACCCCCAGTCCCCCCTCGGAGAGGTCGTGGACCGACTGGAGAAGACCGCTCTTGTCAAGGTCCAGAACCACCTCCATCATCCTTCTGGACAGATGCATGTCCACGTCCGGAACGCAGCTGCATGCAGCCCCGACCTCCTGATAGTAGGCTGACCCCCCCATCTCATGATGGGTCCTTCCCAGAAGGTACAGGATACTGCCCCCGGTCTTGAGGTCCGAGGTGGTCACCAGTTTGATGTCGTCAACCAGCCCGACCATCATGATGGTGGGAGTGGGGGGAACCTTGCCGATGTCCGATTCGTTGTAGAGCGAAACATTGCCTGAGACGATCGGCAGACCAAAGAACCGTGCGAAATCACCTATCGCCCTGCATGCTTCCTCGAAATCACCCAGCCTGTCAGGTTTCTCGGGGTTACCGAAGTTCAGGCAGTCGGTGACCGAATGAGGCCTTGCTCCGACAGAGACCAGGTTCCTGACGGATTCCTCCATTGCCGAGAGGGTTCCCCTGTAAGGGTCCAACTCGCAGAAGAAGGGATTGACATCGGCAGTGATCGCCAGGCCCCGATCGGACCCTTCAAGGGGTTTTATCACTGCGGCGTCCGACGGACCGGGAGTGAAAGGGCGTCCCACGGCGGGTTTGATGACGGTCCTTCCCCTGACCTCATGATCGTAGGTCCTGAAGACCCGCTCCCTGGAGCAGATGTTCGCGGACCCGAGGAGCCCAAGCAGGGCCGCCTCAAGGCCCGATCTGTCCGGGACCGGGAACGGGACGTCCCTGACCTCTCGATCCACCACCTTGGATATGTAGGTCCTGCAGTATTGAGGGCCTGCCGTGAAGAAATCAAGGTCAAGGTCCAGTATCACCTCCTCCCCCCAGAATACCTTTATCCTCTTCCCCTCCACCACTTTTCCGATGACGTTCGCCTCGACGTCCCATTTCCTGAAGATATGGAGTACCTCGTCGACATTCTCGGGCCTGACGGAGACCATCATCCTTTCCTGGGACTCGCTCACCCATATCTCCCAGGGGGCAAGCCCCGGCTCCTTTAGCGGCACCCTGTCAAGATGGATCACGGCTCCGAATCCCCCTGCAAGGGCCATCTCGCCCGATACGCAAGAGAGCCCGCCTCCACCCAGGTCCTTCATTCCCCCGAGCAAACCCTTCTCGTTCATTTCAAGGCAGGAATGGATGAGCGGCTCCTTGGTTATCGGGTCACCGAGCTGGACCGAACCTCTGTCCTTCTCCTCGGAATCGGCCGAGAGGTCCGTGGAAGCGAAGGTGACACCGTGTATGCCATCCCTTCCGGTCCTGCCGCCTGCCAGTATGTATATCTCATTTACCCCTCCGACGCGGGAATGGATCATGTTCACCTTCTTCCCGAACCCGAGGCATCCAACATTCACCAGAGGATTGCCCGTGTATCCGGGATGGAAGTTCACCATTCCGGCAACCGTGGGTATCCCTATCCTGTTGCCGTAGTCCCCGATCCCGGCAACGACCCCATTGAAAATGAACTTCGGATGGTTCACACCTTCGGGAACCCTTTCGTATGCAAGGTCCAGAGGGCCGAAGAAAAGGGGATCGACCACGGCCACGGGCTGGGCTCCCATACAGAGAACGTCCCTTATGATGCCTCCCACACCGGTAGCCGCCCCCCCGTACGGGCCTATCGCCGACGGGTGATTGTGGGATTCCAGGCCCACGACATAGACATGATCGTCATCGAACTCGACCACACCCGCGTCCTCCCCCTTGATAAGGAAATGATCCTGGTGGAGGTCAAGGAAGGCCTTCTTCATGAAATACCTGGAGGATTTGTAGCAACAGTGCTCGGACCAGGCCTGGCCAAGCGCCTCCAGCTCGATATCGTTGGGTTCCCTTCCCTCGGTTCCGAAGTAATCCCGGACCCTCCTCATCTCATCGACCGAGAGGCCGATGGAGAGCCGTTCGGACACCGATCGGAGAACATCATCGGAAGCGTCAAGGATATTGACCCGCCTCACGGGAGTCGGCAGCCCAACATCCTCGAACAGGTTAGAGATGTCCATCGGCACACCTCACAGGAACACTATCTCGTGAGTATGGATGACCGGATTGGTCAGCAGCTTCCTGCACATCTCCTCGACCCGTTCCATGGCCGAATCCCGGTCGGGGGCGTCGATCGTCATCCTGTAGACCTTCAGGAACCTGACGGAGGATACCTCCTTGAAACCGAGCAGTTCAAGTGACTTATGGGTATTCGCTCCCTCGGGGTCGCTTACGCCTTTCTTCAATCCCACCTTTACTTCGACCGTGAACATGTCCTATCACATCCTTTGAACGGGGTTTGATGATCCTGGTTAGGGGTATGGAAAGGGTACTTAAAACCTTATCCGAAAAGGGGCTGAACGACTGAAACTTCCAGGTTGACCAAACGTTAAATATGCAAACCACCTTTCAAACTCTGGCCTCTCCGGAGGCAGGGGACAAGTCTTCTCGGTGGTGTTATGAGCAGGGTAAGGAGGTCGACCTACAGACAGCCCTTGACACCTCTGGGCATCGAGAAGCTGGAGCACGGCAAGCTCCAGTGGTTCGACCCCGAGATGTTCATAAATTTCAACACCGGTGCCCTGGAGCAGTACCTTGACGAGAAGAACAGGAAAGAGAGCTTCAGGATACCAGCGTGGGACTGGAAGAAGGTCATCATCGCGGTCGCCATTGGGGCCCTCTTCGCCATGGTCAACCAGTATGTCGGGTTAAAGGTTGGAATGGTGGTGGCAGGCTCCTGGTACATGGTCTATCTGCTCGGGATGGCCGCAAAGTGGAACCCGGCGACCCTGAACATTGCCGCAACGGCCAGCAACGGGGCGGCCATGATATGCACCGGTTTCGTATTCACCTTCCCCGCCATATACATCCTTGCCCTCGACCCTGCAGAGAAGGTGGATGGCAATTTCCTCATAGACTATGGATCACTGAGCTCTCTGATGCCAATAGCGATAATCTCCGTCATGATAGCAGGGGTCCTCGGAGTGATGTACTTCATCATCTTTCGAAGGATATGGCTTGTGGAAGACCCTCTTCCGACCCCCGGTTTCGAGGCGATGGTGAAACTTCTAGACCTTTCCAGAGCTTCATCTGCGGAGGCCACGGCCCAGGCAAAGTCCTCCGTTAGACAGGCCTTCGCATGGATCGGAGGCACTGCCGCTTTCACATTCGTCAGGGATTTCCCCCTCTTCAATTGGGAGGGCAGGTTCCAGCTCTTCAATTCGGACATGTCCATCATGGACCGGATCGCAATGTCGCTGGGCGTGGGCAATTTCTACTACGGGGGTAACATCATGTTCACTCCCAGACCCAGGGCGTTCCTCTTCGAGCTGACCCTGATCCCCATACAGTTCGGTCTCGGTTGGTTCATGAAGGCCAAGACCGCTTTTTTAATATTCCTCGGAACCGCCTTTACCTGGTTCATCGTGGTCCCCATAGGCGTCTGGACCCACGCCCCGTATTTCTGGGCGAACTCGGGGGAGTTCATCGATGTTGCCCTGATGGACATGTTCCACGGGATCGACCTGACCGACACGATATACGAAGGAATACCCACTTCCCCGGCCTTCGCGGCATACTCCATGGCCAGGGTGATGGCCATAGGATGCATCCTCGGAGGGGGGATGACAGCTCTTATCAAGATGCTTCCGGTCTTCAAGACCGTTTTCACGGACCTGTTCGCAATGAGAAAGGAGGGAGGTGACAGCAAGGCTGTATATATCAAAGGAAAAGGATGGTATGAGTGGCCCTCTTCCCACATCCTTTGGGTGGCCCTCGTCACGTTCATCTCCGTATGGATCATTTTCATCTTCGGAGGCTTCAACTTCATTGCCTCGGGCATCTTCTCCTTGCTGCTGGTGGTCTTGACCTTCCTGCTCGGGGCCATCGCCGTGAAGGTCATGGGAGAGACCGGGACCGAACCCGTTTCCGCCACATCATTTCTGGTCCTGCTGATACTCATGTTGGTGTTCTCTTTCGTTTTGCCCATATTCGGCATCGATATGAGCCAGTCACAGATAATCATCATGTCGCTTGCCGGAACCACGGTGTTCGGGGCGGCAATATCGATGTCCGGCGATGTGGTGATGAACTTCAAGATCGGCCTCTATACGGGGAACAGGCCTCACGATCTCGTGAAGGCCGTCACTGTGGGGATAATTCCAGGAGCGATCATCTCCGGTGTCTTCGCGGTGATCTTCTCCATCGGCCTCGGGAACGGTACACTGACCCTTGCGGCTCCCCAGGCACACGCCTTCACCATCTTCGTCAAGGGCATTATAGCCAATGCCATCCAGTGGAAACTGTTCTTCGTCGGTGTCTTCGTGGGCGTCTTCCTGGAGCTCCTCATAGGTATGGGAACCGCGTTCGGTCTGGGGATGTACCTTCCCCTGGGCATACAGATCCCCATGCTCGGAGGCGGCATAGCAAGGGACATCTGGGAGAAGAGGTACCTCGAACCGGCCGTCAGGAGGAACAACTGGGGAGAGGATATGAAGACCTTCAAGATCATGGGAACATACATGATGGCAACCGGCCTCATGGTCGGAGAAGCGGTGCTGGGGACCATCGTCGCATTGTGGATCGTTGTCCCGAACCTTGGAGAGGTTTTCGGGGGAGGATGAGGAGCGTCGTCTCATCTTTTCGATCTTTCTTTCGACCACACATTGGCTTCCATACCCGCCGCCCACCGTTTGACAATATCCTCCGGGATATCGAACACATCGTTCTCGAGGTCGTAAGCAAGCTTCCCCTCGAGTATCATTTCCTCGACGGCGTCCCTCACCATTTTTTCAAATAATGGGCCCCTGAAAAGCTCGGCAAGCATCCGGGCCTTTTCCCTGGTC
>JAFGJI010000176.1 GCA_016929175.1 Thermoplasmatota archaeon
AATGTACCCTGATCCCTCCCCCTGGGCTTTTATGAACCTTTCCAGGAAGGTTATGGAGACGGAATTCTCCTTGTCCTGATGGACCTTGGTCTCCAGGACGAACGACCTTCCGCCCAACCAATTAATAAGCTTCCCGCTCGATTCTTCATCGATCTTATCCAGGAGTTCTTCCAGTTTCTTTCCCTGGAATCTGAGGATCTTATGTTCCTCCAACAGATGCACGATCGGGTCGCTTTCCAAAGGTTTTATTTCTCCCGGAGGCTGAGTGAAATGCACAAGCGCGGATTTGAGCCTCTCCGTGATCAGGTTCTCCGTGTAGTGTTTGGTGATCATGTCATTTGCACCCGTTTTCATCGCCAGCATAACATCCCAATTTCCACCATGCTCAGCGGTAAGGATGATATAGCTGGGTTTACCACGGATCTCATCCAATAACCTGATCTTCCTCGTAAGCTCCAATCCATCCATACCTGAAAGCTCCCAGTCGGAGAAGACCACGTCGAAATCGGTGGCCTCCTGATAGGCTTTCATTGCTTCGTTCCCATCCTTGAAGGTCATTACTGTATGGCCATCTTTCTCGATGACCTGCTCCAACATCAATCTGTAGGAATCGTTCGATTCCGCTATCATTACTTTCATATTTATACCCCAGTATTGTAATATTCATACAAAGAACCGGTTAAATACTTATTTCAAGATTGATTGTAAAAGTCGGTCACCTCACGAAATTGGATCTGTGTTATCACAGGATATGTGAGACTCATCGTGCAGCTCATGGTGTTCACTCCGACAATAACCCTCTTTTCATCAAGACGGCACGATACCTGACAGCTGGAATGAAATGGATCTTCTTTCTCTTCCAGAGTTTTAATACCATACAAACTCCTGCAACTTCATCTTGAATTCTTTCAAGTCAAGGAGTTGCATCCTCTTGCTTGTGTATGTCCTTCTATTGCTGCGCTTATATCTTTTAAGAACTGTGTACTCCTCGCGGCCTGGCGTTTTTTTGTATTACCAACCACACGAGAATGCCTCGCCACACTCCTTTTTTTCGGTGTAGTTAAGCTGTGACTTGCTTTTGGGTTATTCTTCATTGATGTGCTTGTCGCAGATGTCTTGTGTTAAAACAAGGTTGTTCCAAAAAAAGAAGAGGTGCTTTGGATCTGTCTCCTATGGTGAATGGATCGAATTCGAACATTGATGCCATCCGGATTCAGTTAGTTGGAGAGTATCAAGATCTCTTCAGAAGGGGCCCCCCTACTTTCGTTTGTGGGACCGATAGATCAATAAAACAAGGGCGATGAGGATCGCTGCGGCGATCAATACAAAGACCGAGGAGATACCAAACTCTCTGGGCTCAGGTCCGGGGGACCCCGGCTCAAGGGGACCTCCGATGACCTCAGATACTATCGGGGACCCGTACTCGTATCTGATATCCACACTGACCAGTGCGGATTCCGTTTCGTTGTTCGCCAGCAGGATATAGTATGGGAGTTGCCAGACAGTGACCGTCCCTCCGCCGCCATAGGCCATCACTATCCTCTTATCAAATTCTATGTAAGGAGGCTTGTCGCTGTTGAATGGTATCCCGGCAAGGGAATCGAGATAACTGTGATACATTTCATGGGTCATCTGTTGTATCGTGATCATCACGTCGCTGTTGACACGAAGCCACATGGCAGTGGGCTCCTCATCCTCGATCACAATAGCCCTGAACTCTTTGGGAGGGATGTAGATGTTGTTATGAAAAACATTCAGAGAGGCTGAAGTATTCACATTCACCGGATGAAGATCCACGGGAGCGTAGAATGCCCTGTTCTCGGAGATCGTGAAATCCTCCTCGTACGTCTCGAGAAAATCCCGGTACGACCTGATGGTGTAGTTCCCGTTGTCAAGATGCAACCTCAACCAACCTTCAGGGTCTGTCAGGTACCGGGTTTCACGGCCCATGCTGTCCGTTATTCCGACATCCAGGGCGAATAACGGATATTCTATATCCCAGCTGTAGAAATGAACCCTTACATTGTGCTCGTACCGGACCAGCTGAAGGTCCACGATCACATTGTTGAAGAGTCCGATCTCAACCTCCTTGACCAGCTCCTCATGCGACGTAGAAAAGGCACCGACCTTGAATACACCACCAGTCCCGACATTCAACGAATAGGACCCATCATCGTCGGTCACGTAATAGAAATGGAGGTCCTTGGTCCTGTTGACGACGGCAACATATACTCCCGGTATGGGCTTCCCGGTCTCCGAATCGGTCACCGTGCCTCTGATGAGGGTCGGGGCCTCCACCTCGCCTTTGACAATAGGGGCCGCAGGTAAAAGGAGCAACAGGACCATCAGGAATATCGAACCCCTTGTCACCCCTCCGGCTTCCATGATATATCATTCTCATCTCCTTAGATAAAGGATTTGGTATATCAACCGAATATGGCCTCATTAGGAACAAGTTCGGCTCCGTTGGAATTTTTCATTGTCACAAAGAAGGCGATCCTTCCCAATGATGATGAAATTAAATATATCCGGTTCCCCTCTTTCCAGGGGGACCTCCATGAAAATGAGAAGCTGCATGTTGTTCATCATTTCAATATCCATGATCGCCATGATGACCCTGATCGCCTCCGGTCTTGATGAGAAGAAAGAGGGGGCCGATCTCCCCCCAACAAGAGAATTCAGCGGAGGCACGGGTGTTCCTTCGGACCCCTACATCATCACCAACGTCACGGAACTCCAGATGATGAACACCGCGCTCATGGCCCATTTCGTACTGGCAAATGACATAGACGCGTATGCCACCTCGACCTGGAACGGGGGTCAGGGGTTCGTTCCCATTGGGAGGTATACACGGTTCATGGGATCTCTTGATGGAAGGAACCACACAATCAACGGCCTTTACATCAACGACCCGGAGAACAACAACATCGGAATGTTCGGGCAGATCGATCCACTTGGATCGGTCAGGTTCCTGCATCTTCTGGACGTCAACATCGCAGGAAAGGCCTACGTTGGCGGGCTGGCGGACCTGAACCAGGGAACCTTGATAAATGTGACCGTGGAAGGGGACATCAACGGATATTCCATGACCGGAGGGATGACGAGCAGGAACTACGGTGACATGGTGAACTGTTCGTTCCGGGGCACGGTGAACGTTGAGGGCTCGAGCTATTCCGGCGGCATATGCTCCAGGAACAACGGCGACATCATCGGATGCCATGCATCCTGCTCTCTGACCTCCTCCAAGGATTATGTAGGCGGCATCACCGGTCAGAATTCGGGAACGATCGAGAGGTGTCAAATGATGGGGAATGTGACCGGCACGACCTTCACGGGCGGCATCTCCGGTTACAGTGAAGGAATGGTAATGGAGTGCTTCTCGACGGCCGGGGTCCTGTCCCTCACCACGGATGTGGGCGGGCTCATGGGCTTCAACTCCGGTTCCGTCAGCGATTGTTATTCTACCGGGAACGTGACCGGCCAATTCCTTGTGGGGGGCCTGATAGGGACCTCATCCGGAAATGTGGTCAGGTCCTACAGCACCGGAAAGGTCACCGGCGGTTCGAACACCGGCGGGCTTGTGGGAAGCGGTGCGGCGAATTCGAATTGCTTCTTCGACAACATCACCTCTGGTTGGACGACCAGCGCTTCTGGAACGGGAAGGAACACCACGGAGATGAAGAAGTACGTAACCTTCAACGGTGCCGGATGGGATATGACCGACGTGTGGCAGATAGTGGAGGATGTGACATATCCTTTCCTGAGGATGCACTATTACGGCCCTGTATTTTCGAATTTCCAGCTGCCGGATGCCCTCGAGGACCATGACTACCATTTCGATGCATCCTCCACGGTCGACGTGTTCGATTACCCCGGGACCGATAACGAGGTCTCCTTCAGCATCGACACCGATGCCGATTGGCTCGAGATATCCATGAAAGGTATCCTTTCGGGGACACCTGACAATTCGGATGTGGGCATTGTGGACGTGACGATCAAGGCTCAGGACTCACAGGGTCTGACAGGCTCCGAGACCGTTCAACTCGAGATATTGAACACGAACGACCCGCCGATCATCACAACCGCACCCATCTTAACAACACTTGAGGATGAAGGATACACGCTGGAATTGAATGCAGAGGACATCGATCCGACCTCCGACAGTCTGACATTCCTTCTGGATACGGATGCCGGATGGTTGACCCTCAGCAACATGAACGATACCCTGTACGGAACACCCGCGAACGATCATGTTGGAGCATATCGGGTCAATGTCACTGTCCATGACGGGAACGGAGGCCGGGACCACCTGAACTTCACGCTCGAGGTCGAGAACG
>JAFGJI010000177.1 GCA_016929175.1 Thermoplasmatota archaeon
ACCGGTCGGGATTTGAACCCGAGGCCTCCTGATTGCAAATCAGGCGATCTACCGAGCTGATCTACCGGCCCTTAATTGAGCGGAATAGGTCTATTCAAGTTCGGTATTTAAGTTTTGGCCCCAAGCAAAACATTGACTGGACCTTCGATCAAATGCTCGCTTTAGACCTTATTATCAACGCTGATCGGAAGCTTTGGGAAAGCGACACTTTCCGAATATCTCGGTCCAATACATTTCATGAGGTGATGGTTCTTGCCGAGGTGCAACCGATTATATGGTTATATCAGTGATTTTGTACATGGCTCATGCTAAAACATAGCCCATTTATGGGAATTCACCTCAAGTTCCCATAGCGAACGATGCGCCCAATATGAGAATGTATAATATTGTCCCTATTATCCAGAAAATTGTTCCTACGATCCCCAATATGATGCCTGCGATCGCCATTCCCTTTCCATCCTGGCCGGTCCTTTTTATCTGACCGTTCGCTACCAACCCAAGTATGAAGGCGATCGGTGCGCAAATAGGGAATGCGCATATACCAATTATACCAAGTATCAATGATGCTACTGCCAATCCATTCGTCTTTCCCATAGTGGGTCCCTCCACTTCTGTTCTGGAATATTTACCCCCATCCCAGACAGCCCTTCAACGTATTTTGCCATATAAGTATTTTTAGGGTGTAAATATCTGCTGTAGATTACAGAAATTATATCATTTCCGATCAAGTTCCCGGATAATGGACAGACCCGGACAATTCTCGAGGTTGCCCCCGAACTCGCATTCATCGCATGTTCTCTTCATATAGAACAGTCTCAGGGCCCCCCCTACAAGTCCGTATACGATAAACAGCCCCATGATCGTCCAGAATGTTGCCCAGTATCCAAGTTCGAGGCGGAAGATACCGATCAGTATCAAACCGATACCCGAACCCAGAGCGACCTTGACCAGGGACCTCCAGATTATGCTCATCTTTCGATAGACCCCTCTAAGTACCTGAAAGAGACCCAAAACCACCCCCACACCAATAATGAGTACCGGAGAAAAAGGTTCGAAGAGACCCCTTAACAACGGCAACAGGATGTAGGATACAACCAGTATCAGAACGAGGCTGTAAGATATCGTGCACCCCCTGCAGAGCCTCAACTTCCCAATACGGATCACATCCTTTCTGTAAGGTTCACAATCCGGATGGTGGGAGAGGATCAACGGAACGAGCTTCGGAAAAGCATGAAAGATATCCGAAAATAAGCTTACTTCCTTCTTCTTTTCGGTCCTGGCCACGCTTTGTTAAGGAGATATCTACATAAAAAACTTGGCGGGGCCCCGATCATAAATGCATTCCTTCACGACATAGAGAAGATGAAGAAGAACGGGAGTGACAAGAGAAAAAGGGCCAACACCAGGTAGATAAGGAAGAAAAGTACCTTGAGACCGATCACGACGAAACCTATTGCTATCCCGGCCTTCGCCAATCCCCGGCCTTCGTATCTGAGAGGGGCCTCCTTTATACGGCTCAGGGCAACGAACCCGAGGATGATGCCCACGAGCGGAGCGTAGGGGACGAAAATGCCGGCAAGGGAGACCACCAGTGAAGCAATGGCAAGTCCGTATGTTCTCCTGGTAACGGATGAACCACCCCCGGCGTGCTTTACCTTCCTGCCTGCTGCCATCATGTATCGATATTCAGGATGGTATTAAACACCATCTATTGAAAAGCCATGGAAAAAACCCTTAGCCCATCAACAGAAATTGAAGAGGTCCACAAACGACCTTTCTATCGGTCCAAATGACCGGACCCGGTCAAGGACCATCGTTTGGAGTTCAAAAACAATAATAATCCTTGAACGCACTCGACAGGGGTCTACCCCGGAGAGCTTTCGATGAAGGTGCTCATACTCGGAGGAGGGTCGGTCGGAAGCAAGCTGGCCCTTGACCTTGAGGAACCCTTTGCCCTGATAGAGGCAGACCCCTCCAGGGTCTGGCAGCTTCGAAATATGTTGAAAGGCAAGGAGGTGGACCTTCGGATCATACATGGGGACGGCACATCTGTAGACACGATCGAGAGTGCAGGGTCGGACTTCGATGTCGCAGTGGTCCTCATGAACAAGGATGCCGAAAACCTGGAAGCGGTCTCCATCCTGAAGGGATTGAACGTCCCGAGGATAATTGCCAGAGTGAACAAGAGCCACAATATGTACCGCTTCATAGGCATGGGTGCCGAGGTCTTCCTGCATCCGATCGGTTACGAGGAGGGACTGATCAGGACTATGCTGTTCCCGGACGCCAACCACGCGTTGCAGATCTTCGTGAGGGATGGCTCTCCGGCCATAGGAAGGACCATCAAGGAACTGGGCCTCCCAAAGGGTTCTGTAATCGGCTCCATCCTCAGAGACGACGAGCTCATCCCTCCCACTCCCTCAACGGAGATCATGATGGGGGACCTGATAGCCATCGATACTGTAGGCAAGAAGGCAACCCAGGCCTGGAAGGCCTTCTCGAAGACCGGAAAGGTCGAATCTTCCGGACACCTTCTCTTTCCGCTGTCAAATGCAAGGGACCTCGGGCCGATAAAGGAGGTCGAACTGCTGTCGAAGCATCTCGGGTCCGAGATAGTCCTGATCCCCCTGAAGGATGACCATGGTCTCATTACCTCTGCAAGGGGTCTTATATCGACACGGCTCCCACTCCGTGTGCTGGAACCCTGCCCCACGGATGAGCCGACCCGGGATGATAAGGAATGCGTCGATCTTCCCGGCCTCGGACATAAGGACAGATACCTCCTGCGAACGATCAGGGACCATATGGAAGAGGGGTCGCCTCACCTGGATGTGTTCATAGTCCCCGGACCCAAACCGCCCATCCTTTTCATGCCCTTCATGTCGCGCCCCCTGGACAGGATGATCGCGAACTCGCCCATGCCCGTACTGATATCAAGATCGGTCAGGAAATATCGGAAGATACTCCTGTATCTGCACTCCAACTGCGTTCAGGAGATATCGGTTGCAATACAGCTCAGCAGGGCGATGGGCTCGAACATCACCGCCGTTTACAGGCCGCGGAACTCCAGGAGAGCCCAGTATCTCAAGCGGTTCGCCCAGGTCTACAACATCAAAGTTGAGGAGAGGAAGGTCATCGGGAACCCGACCGTGGAGCTCATCAAGGAGGTCAAGGAAAGCCACCACGATCTGATAATAATCAAAAAGGACCAAAAGGACATACAGACATCCCAGCTAAGAAGGCTGGTCCATATATGGACCGGTTCCATGATGCTCGTGCCGTAGGTGCTTAAATGAGCGAACTGGATCCATTCCTGGTACTGACCCTCGTCGCGATACTCGCGTTCGTGGCCCCGTTCTTTGCAAAGGCATTGAAGCTTCCGCTTGTGGTCGGCGAGATACTTTTCGGTGTCATTGTCGGCACGATACTGCACCTTCTCGATAACTTCGGACTTCAGATAAGCCTCACGAGTGATGTGCTCGAGGTCCTCTCAACCTTGGGTTTCATCATGCTGATGTTCATGGTCGGGATGGAGCACGATCTGGAAGAGCTCAAGACCTTTTCAAGGAGGGAAAAATGGTCGGTACTCCTCATCCTCGCGGCGAACTTCCTGATAGCGGTGACCGCAGTGACGATCTTCGGCCTACCGATCCTCATCGGTATTTTGCTCGGGGGTGTCTCGGTGGCGGTCCTGCTGCCGATATTGAGAGAGCTGCAGCTGATCAGGACAGGGTTCGGTTTCAAGATCATGCTCATAGCACACCTTGCAGATACCATCGCCATCGTTCTCATCTCCGTCTTCACCGCGTCATTGAGCGGATGGGTGGCGCTGATAGAGATACTCGTAATACCCCTGGCCTTCATGGCGCTTTTCTGGCTGATGGACATACTGATATGGCACAGACCCCGGACCATCTCCAGGATATTGAACCCCAATGATCAGTCCGAACTCGGTGTGAGGTCGATGCTGGCGATCGTACTCATCTTTTACGGCCTGGCGTTCTTCATCGGCATGGAGGCGATCCTTGGGGCGTTCTTTGCGGGCATGCTGTTCTCTGCGATCTTCAAGGAAAGGGGAGCTCTGATGGACAGGTTCATGCCCCTTGGATTCGGATTCCTGATACCGATCTTCTTCATTTACCAGGGATTCGAACTCTCCTTCCTCTCCCTTTGGGACCCTTTTGCAATGGGGCTCCTTCTGCTTTTCATTCTAACGGGCGCCATCTCCAAGGCAATCCCTCTTCTGGCATCCCGGTTCTTCAAGCATAGATGGAGCGATCTGGCGGGGGCAGTGCTTCTTGGCACCAACCTCACGGTGGTCATTGCAGGGGTGAACATGGGCCAGAAGGTAGGTATGATCGACCCCGAGGTGGCTTCTGTCCTGATACTTTACGGGATAATCTCGTGTGTGGTCTTCCCCATGATATTCAAGCGGATATTCCGAAAGTACCTTGAAAGATACCTGCAGGAAGATACCAGATGATAGGCCCGCATGCTTTTTCCACCATCATCGGGGTGGATCGATCCTCCTGAACGTCGATGCCGGAGCATTGTTCCCTTCCGTTTTTTCGTCATCGATCCTCCTGAACACGGGGGGGGTCTCCAGCATTGGCCCCCCTCCTTCGTCCTTTGCCGCCATCTTCTCGCGGACGACAAGATATATGGCTATACCCAGTGACAGCAGCATAACGGCAGCTCCCGCAAAGGAGATGAAGAGACCCGGTTGATAGGAGAGGCCCTCGTGCGCCCCCAGCAGCCTTTCGGAAAGCAGGTCGACGGCCGCGTTCATCCCCAGCATGAACCAGATGGGAGCCAGGACCGATAAGGATGCCGCGGGAAGGATCAATGAGAGATACATCCTTCTCCTGATGATCGCCATGACCAGAGCTGCACAGCCAAGGACCGAGGAAATAAACATCAGCGGCAGGGCCAGCGGGATACCCACACCGGAGACGAGCTTTCCGGTCGCCAGCGGATAGATGTTGATGGTGTTCGCCTTCCCCGAGAGAGGCGACAGTTCCGCTCGTCCCCAGAGATCGGTCATGTTCCCAACCACCGTCACGTAGAGACCGGCCGCATCGGTACCCTCCGGATAGCCCACGGAGAATTCGAGGGACCTCTCGTCACCTATCCGATCGAAGGTTAGAAGTGGGGACCTTTCACCCAGTACCCTATCTTCTCCGAGGTACTCATCCGTTTCCCTGTCGTATCCCGTCTTCGCCCATACCTGGACCCTATTGATATGAACAATGAAGGCTTCCCTCTCGGCCTCGCTGACCTCGTCCCAGAGATCGACCTCCACAAGTTCTATCCTGACCGTAATGGTCCTCTCACCGGCCTCGGGCCACCATGGGATAAGATCCGTCCCAAGAGAGATGTTCAGGGTCGCGGCGGGATTTCCGACCCCGCTCCATGTTACCCCGCTGTCCTGCGGGGGCGTCCGCATCTTCAGTTCATACTGGTATGTCTTGGTCCTGTAGGAATTGTATATGATCCCGAGATTGTCCAGGAACTCGCCCCTGACCTCGGGATACATCTTTCTATCGGACCTTGAGAAGTTGCCTCCAATACCCCCTCCGATCCCGCCGAGAGGGTCGCTGCTTCCACTTGATCCGGTGGTTTCCATGGTGTAGTCGAACCCCACCGCATCGAAATCCGCCTGAAGGCGATAGTCCACCGGACCGATCCTCCGGGTCCTGTCGAAGGATGACCAATCAGGGAAGATCGATACCATCATCAGCAGGACCGCCAGAGATACCGTGACCATCGCGGCGATCAGAGGTATGGAAGGTCTCTTTGCTGACATCCTCTCACGAACGATGGTTTGATATAAATTGATTTTTAACGGACCATTGGATCGTCGACCTTTAAAAAACCCTCATAAGCCAAGGCTTACAACATATCATGAAGATATCTGTCGGGTTTTTTCGTAAGTCCCTTTCGTCGATATCATCATGAAACGGGACTTCGAAACCCAGCACAACAGAGCGTCGATCGTATACCACTGTTGTGCGGGAGTATGAAGACCATGCAACTTACTTAATGATCTATCTTCATACTAAAAGAAGTCACGGGTCCCGTTCCCCCCTGCCGGACCCGCGCGAGGTGGTGTTTGGCGTCCTTTTCCCATACCCAGTTCCACAGTGATCCAGAACAATACCCGTTATCGAGTGCGACCGCTCGACCCACGAAAGACCTCCTCCAATGAGCGGCCCCCCGGGAACCTCCGAATGGAGGTTCTCCTTCCGCGGATGTGTCCGACACGGGCTTCAGGCATGATATTACCTCTGTCCATATGCGGGGGCATATTGAACGAGTTCCACCCGCCCACAGTCTATATAAATCCCATTCCGGGTATATCCATGGGATACCCCAAAAGATATGTTGGAAATGAACCATCCATCGCCATGGCGCACTTGTTCAAG
>JAFGJI010000178.1 GCA_016929175.1 Thermoplasmatota archaeon
CCGACAAACAAAGCTATGAGGGAAGACCCGAACGTTCCAGCATAGAAGGCCTCACCCCTCAGGTTATTGTTGGCCCTCTCCAAGACCATATCTATATCCGGATTGCTATCATACATCTTCTGGCCCATCCAGGATACAAAAGGTACGGACATCCAGAACTTGTAGTAAGGGGATACTGCCAACTCACGCACCTCCATGAGAGTGTTTTATCTGCTCCCTGTCGGTCTGTGTTGGAAGACCTGGTAAAATGGCTGGAGCCACGGTATCCTTATGGGTGGGGGATACTTTTTCTTTGTGGATCTTGTCGAAAATGTGCATGCCCTCCGATATGTCGACCTTGTAATTCTCACGCATTATCTCTATTACCTTCTCCGGGTTCTCGTAATATTCGGCGACAATGCTACTCACATCCTTGAACATCCTTACCTCGTTCCGTACCATCCATTCGATGACCTCGGCCCGTCTGTTGAGCTCGGTGACGACCTCGTCACGGGTCATATCATCCATGTCCATTATCTTCTCGTAGAGGTTGGAATGCCCCCCGAAAACGAATGTGTCCCCTGCTGGTTCCCATTTGTAGACCCGGTTGGTGATTATTTCAAGACTGGTGGGCTCGATCCCGACTATCTCGACAAGTTCGGTCACTCTTCTTACTCTCATGCCTTTGACCCTGAGCTGATTATGGATCGCAACGAGATTGAGCGCCTGGATAAGCACCCTGGGTATGGATATCGGGGGGTTCTCGAGCCTGTAGACAATGGATTTGACCGAATCAGCGTGCATCGTTGAATAGGTGATGTGACCGGTGGCCATTGCCTGGAACATGGTCATGGTCTCCTTCCCCCTGACCTCCCCCACCAGGACATATTCGGGCCTCTGCCTGAGTGCCGCTCTCAGTAGCTGATACATGTCTATATCCGTGTCCTTGCCGCTATCGGCGGAACCCCTGGTAAGTCCAGCTATCCAGTTCTCGTGAGGCAGGTTCACCTCTCTTGTGTCTTCTATGGATATTATCTTGGCAGAAGGGGGTATGAATATGGAGACAGCGTTCATGGTCGCTGTTTTTCCGGAAGCGGTACCGCCGGCGAATATCATGGAATCACCGTACTGGACCGCCATCCATATGTGGGCTGCCATTTCGGGAGAGATCGTTCCGAACTTGACAAGGTCCGTTATGGTGAGTGGGTCCTCCTTGAACTTACGAATGGTGAAGCTCGAACCCCTTGTTGTGACCTCCCTGCCATAGGTCGCATTCAGTCGGTGGCCTTCCGGAAGTGTCGCATCCAGAATTGGATCGGCCACCGAGATGCTCTTTCCAGCCTTCTGGGATAGCGAGACCACGAAACCTTCAAGCTCCTCATCGGTTTCGAATTTAATGGTCGTCTGGATGGACCCGAAATCCCTGTGGTAGATGAATATCGGGATATTGGTCCCATCGCAGGATACATCCTCCACTCCAACATCCATCATGATGGATTGAATTCTTCCGTATCCAATGTATTCCCTCTTGATGTAATACATGATGGGATCGAGGAAATCCTCGTTGACACTGGTCAGGAACATGGAATAATCCTTCAGGATGGTCATCACTTCGGACTCGATGAACTTCTCCTTCTCCTCGTTGGTCTCCATGGCCTTTCTGTCGTATTTCAGGGATTTGTTGAAAGTCTCTATGATGAAATCGTAAACCTCCTTCTGTTTGGGCGCAAGTTGGGGCTCCACTGGATGGTAAATGAATTCGTTCGTCTCCTTGTCCAGGTATATTTCGACATACACGTACTTCGATCCAAGGTCGCGGGTGTCGATCTTTTCCAATCCTTCCAGGATAACGCTGTCCTTCGACTCCTTGGTTCTCGGAACCTTGTATATGTGTATCTCCTTTTGTTGTTTCTTGAAGAGTCCCTTGAACGAATCCGTGATCTTCCTGAAGGAAACGGGATCGCCCTTCTTTTCTTCATTCACATCAACGTCCCCATCATCACCCGCCCGAGCAGGGGGCGCTGACAGTACCGATGGTTTGGAGCCATCTGCTGCAGCATCTGGACCAGGACCGGTGGATGGACCTGTCCTCTCCGGCAGGACATGGACCCGAGGTGCCGTGGGAGGTGAGATACCTTCGATCCTATTCTGCTTGACCGTGGACGATCCCCCGGGTTGATCTCTACCCTGGAAAATGTCCTTTTTCTTGGAACCCGTCAAAATGTACCCCCTCGATCGTTCCGAACTCCGCTAACAGGCATTTTTCTGGCAATTTTGAATACCATTAAATCGTTGATATCACGTTACCAGGAGAGTAATATATAATGGTTTTTATATTAATGGTCGGCCAGGGAAATCCCCGGGATACATCCCGCGGCCGTAATATTCAACAGGTGATCGTTTGAATGACAGCACTGAACACCCAAAGGTCGCGGAGGGGTGCTACGTGCATCCAACGGCTCTGATGATGGGGAAGGTAAAGGTATCAAGGGATTGCTCTATCTGGCCATACGCTGTTCTCAGGGGTGATGAAGAGCCAATATCGATCTCCGAAAGGAGCAACATCCAGGATGGTGTGATGATACATACGGACGAAGGTTTCCCCGTTTCGATAGGCAAGGATGTGACGGTCGGCCATGGGGCTGTGATCCACGGTTGTATCATCGGAGATCGTTGTATAATCGGCATCAGGTCAACTATCCTTAACGGAGCAGTCATCGGTGATGGATGCATCATAGGGGCCGGGGCGGTCGTCACACCGGGAACGATCATACCGCCGAACAGCATGGTGGTGGGGATCCCCGGCAGGGTAAAAAAGCAGGACCCGTCCTTCTCCGAGGATGCACTCAATAACTCAAGGATATACGTCGAGCTGGCAAGAAGGCATCTCGGGGGCGGGTTCGCAACCTATTCTCCATGATCCAATCCGATCTCCGGTTCGACCACCCAGGTCAAACCAAAAGGTGCCAACCCCCAGGTGAGGTATGACCCGAAAAATACCATCCATCTTGCGGCTCCTGTCCTGTTCCTACACCATATGTAAAAGGCGGCTGCATCCAATAACGGCATTGCAAGTAAGAAGAACGAGAAGATATCCAAGCCTCTCCCCGTCAAGTATATGATCCCGAACAATGCAGATAGTCCCGAGTGCACTATCAGCATCACTGCGGGTCCTGGCTTTCTTCGTGTGATCCTTTTCGATAACCAAACATGACAGTGTCCAACCCATTCTCCGAGGAACAGCCCACCGAAGAATATGGAGGTCGCGAATACCATTAGGGAAACGGCCATCAGAAAAAGCGTCAAGGTCGGTATATCATTCCAGACCACCTCGAGGAGAATATCGGAATAATCGAAGAGGAAATGCATGGATATGGAGGCATGAAGCCCGACCTTGACGAAAAGGTAACCGAATATGAGTCCGTGAACGAAAGTGGGAACCACCTTCCATGGGCCCCAACTCAGATGAGCAAGCCCAAAAAGAGCTGCTGAAAGAAGTATGAAGAAAAACTCTCCATACCCAAAATTCCCGGTCCCGCCCACAAGCTGCCTCCACTGGATGCCTCTTCCTTCTTTCAAGGAGTGATATATCAGCATGGGGATCCCGATGAGGACCGATCTATTCGATATCTCTTCCCAGACGGAAGCGTCAGCCAGGAGGAACATCCTGATCCATATCGGGGTTTCCTGAGAAAGTATACCGAGCCCGGGGGTGGGCTGCTCGAATATCTCGAACATCCAGTATACTCCATAGAAGAAGAACATCGCCCCCAGGAATGCCTTGGCCGTGACAGCAAGGTCATTCTTACCGTAAAGGAACCATTCGACACCGGACCTCCCCGGTCCCGGGTAGGTCCTGCTCCAAAGTGGCTTCAAAGTACGGTGAAGGAGCACACCCACAGATAGAAGACAGGCCATCGATATCAGAACGAACCAGATCACTGCCCCCCACCCTACGATCGGGAAAGGGAACGTCAGGAACAAACCCGGTATCGGCAATATCAGCGACACCCAGTTCGCAAAATGAAAGGTGTTCTCGGAATGGACCGACACCTCCCCCCCGGAAAGGAGATCACCCGGTCCGAGCCGGTAGACTATATCGTGGCCGAAGAAATCCTCACTCTCATCCATCGGAGAGATATTCGATCCCTGAAATACCACCCTGGGGGGTTCAGAGAAGTCCTTTCGGTTGAAATCAGCCCAATCGGCAGACAGGATCATATCCAGATCTTCTGGTGCACCCGTTGAATACGAACCCAGATCGTACGGATCAGGGACCATTCTGAAACCGGGAGAGCGGTCCTCGAGAAGAGTGATATTGGATCTGAAGCTGAAGCCACAAGAACCGCCCCCATGAAGAACTACCTCAAGGGTCGGGTTCCCATTCATGGAGGTCGGAGCCCTGAACATGGTCCCGTAACTTCCCCCCCCTCCAAGAGACAGCCAATATGTCCGACCATCAACAAAAACGCTCATCGGGCAATGTACCAGGATATCATCATATTCGATCTTCAAGGAACCACTGGCCTGGACCAGGCCAGCAGCATCGAGGATCAGTTCATAGTAAGCGCCCTGATATAGCTCTATCTCTCCATCATGGATGAGCTTTTCCGGACCTTCATCGACCTGATCGTAGAGCTGGTCGGTACCGGACAGCACCTTGATGATCGAGATCGTATCGTTAAGGATCCCGCCTTCGATCGGACCGCCCCGCCAGCACAGGTAGGACCAAACGGAAGATGTGACGTTCCCGTCCCGGTATGTGATATGAAAGGTGTTCCAACCCTTCTCGATCACACCCGGTTCCTTCAATGACCATCTGCCTTCGGAAAGGACCACCAGGTCCGTTATTCCACCTCTCCCCGTTTCCAGACGGTAATCTCCTATCTTTGCCTCATCGATACCCGTACCATCGAAGGTCAATCCGTCTTCAGGGAGAGAGGAGGACAAAGGAGTACATACGGAAAGATGTTCGGATAATATGGGCAATGGATGAGGAAATAAATTCTCCACTATCTCGAGCTCCCAGGGACCGAGCCACCTCAAGGAAATGTTTTCAACGGGACCATCCGGAGGATGGCTCCCGAACATGTAGCCCGGGACCTTGGGTCCAAAGTAAACATCATAGGTTCCGACCTCCAGCAATCCGGCATGGCGGGTGTACAACATCGGCCTGCTCCCATTTCCGATCGACGGCAGCAGGCTGGATGACAAGGTCCCGGTCCCGTTAAAGAAGACCACCTCAAAGGGGATGGACGGAGCCCTGTCCCCACTGAAGAACATCCGAACATCGAACGGGTCCCCGGCCGGGACGGATGCAGGAAGGAGGAGTTCGATATCCTCATTTTCCAGAGGGACATAGGGCAGGGTAAAACCACCATCGAGCGAGGATACATATTCCCTCGGAACATTCTCGATCGTGTATGGCAGGGAGACCAGGATCGCTACACAATTTGACACCAACACCACACCTATCAGGATCGTTGCCCACAATGAGGGGACGACACCCTTTCCCCAATTGAAAACGGCGATCTCGTTACTGTTACCTGCCACTCGATCACTCCGGCCTCACTTGGGTACGACATTGGCGTTCATAAATTATTCCACACCTACCCAAATGATTATATCGCATTTGAACCTTATAACGAGGATCGATCAACAGTTGGGTTGGGATAATCATTATTGTAAAGAAAAATGAAGATGCAGAGAATGACATCTGGAGCTTCTTCGATCCTCGGCTTGGAGCCTGGTTCAGGGATACCGTCGGGGCTCCCACCCCTACCCAGATCCAGGCATGGACATGCCTGAAAAAGGAAGAGAACGTACTGATCGTCTCCCCCACTGGAAGTGGAAAGACCCTTGCTGCGGTCCTTCCGGCACTTGATCCTATCCTCAAGGGCGATGTCGATAGGTCCAGGACGAATATCCTTTACATTTCCCCGATGAAAGCTATGGGTGCTGACATCCTCAAGACACTTACCAACCTTTCGGATGGGCTCGGAAGTATCAAGGGAAGGACCGTAAGAAGATGGGGGCGGGGGAGAAGGAAAAAAGATGAGATACTTCGAGACGCGGGCCTCCAAGTAGGCATCCGCACAGGTGACGTCCCTCAGAACGAGAGGAGAAGGATGCTCATTGACCCTCCCGACCTGTTGGTCATCACACCCGAGAATCTCCTGTTGATGTTATGTTCTAAAGCAAGGGAGACCCTGGATTCCGTGGGTTGGATAATTGTTGATGAGGTCCACGAGATGATCCCTTCAAAAAGAGGGGCCCTTCTTGCCCTGACCCTTGAAATGCTATCCGATATGGTATGCAGGAATACGGGAAGGGAACCTGTCAGGATAGGACTATCCGCCACGGTGAGACCCGAGACGACCGCAGCCAAATATCTGGGCGGGATGTACCAAAAAGGAAGACCCAGACCCGTCAGGATAATCAAAGAGGACCCTGGCAAGCAGATGGTGATAGAGTTCCGGACCCTGATAGAGGGTACGCATAAAGAGACCGATCATCAGGAGAAGGTCCTGGATGATATCGGCGCTATGCTCGAAAAGGGCGGAGGTCCCATTGTGGTCTTCCACAATACGAGAAGGGCGGCCGAGAAGATGGCCTACTACCTGGTACGGAGAGGGTTCGATAATGTTATGCCACATCACGGTTCCCTTGGAGCGGATATCAGGAAGAAAGCAGAAGAAGGCCTGAAGAACGGAGACCTGAAGGCCATAATTTCATCCACCTCCCTTGAGCTCGGGATCGATATCGGAGATGTGAGGACCGTATGCCAGATATCATCACCGAAGGACCCTTCAAAGATGATCCAGAGATTCGGCAGGTCCGGCCACGGACTCGGTAGAACGTCTCACGGCCTGATCTACCCGGAGGACGGCGTCGATCTTCTGGAGGCACTTGCAGTATCCACGGCGGCCGCGAGAGGAGATCTGCAGAAGTTGAGCGCTCCGAGGGCGCCTATGGATGTACTGGCGCAGTTCGTCATAGGCATGTCGCTCGTGGATGGCGGAACGACTGAGGACAGAGTGTGGAAGTTGAGCAGAAGAGCCTACTCGTTCAGGTCTTTGAAAAGGTCATCCCTTCGCGCCATCCTGCAGATGTTGTCCGAACGGCTGCAGGGACCCGACCAGCCATCTGCGAGACTCTGGTATGATGAGAGGAAACGTGCCTATCTTCCCAGGAGAAATACCGGTCAGGCTTTCTATCTGAACTGCGGGACCATTCCAAGGGAAACCTCATACCGGGTCATCGATGAAAGAACGAAGAGGGCCATAGGAGACCTGTCAAGGGATTTCGGAGAGACCCTCTACGAGAGGGATGTCATCCTTCTGGGCTCCAAACCTCACAGGATCACCGGGTTCACCGGTTCGAAGATACTCGTACATGAAGATCTGGAGGCAAGACCCACGGTCCCGTCATGGTCAGGAGAGATCATGCCAAGGGCCGATATCGTGGCAAACGAATTGATGAAGCTGTATACAAAAGGGTGTGAAAGGTCCTTCAGACACTCGACAGGTGTAAGGATCGACCTTGATAAAAATGGGAGGTCCATTTGCAGATCGGTGATCAAGGAACTGACCGATCTGGACCTTCTTCCGGCCCCGCAAAGGCTACCGGTGGAGTCATGCCGGTTGAAGGGAAGTCAGAGATTGTACATATTCCTGACCCCGGGCGGAAGGAAGATGACCGAGACCCTGGGCAGGGTATTGGCATACGGATTGAGAAGGTCTATCGGTGCCAGGATCGACTACGTCGCAACCGATGACGGATTCGCAGTCATCTCACCCAAGGAGCTTTCCAGGATGGAAATGATATCAGCCATGGGGGGGGAAGATTTCGAAAGAGTGGCAAGAGGCCTTATACTCACGTCCTCCATCTTCAGGTCAAGGTTCACACACTGCCTGAACAGATCGCTTCTGGTGCTGTCCAAGTTCAGGGGAAAGGATACGGGCGTCATGTACAGAAAGAAACGCGTGGAGAGACTTCTCGGACTGGTAATGGGGTCCTGGTACAGTGAAGAGGGTTGGGAAGGTGCCAGGGGACCTCTCAGGGGTCTCATTTCACTCGCCGATGAGGCATTGAAGGAAGTATTCCTTGAAAGGATCGATATTGGCAGATGCAGTAAAATGATCCAGGACCTGCAAAGGGGGTCCGTATCGCTTGACATCGTGGAAATGCAGGACGGCCCGAGCATACTCGGGATGTCAATAATCGGTCCCTGGAAAGGAAGTATCAGAAACCTCAGGGATGACATGGAAAATGTCGAAAGGACCTACGGATCACCGGTCCGCTCTGAAGAGCCCGGGCAGTTCGCACCCGTTCCGATCGGTCCAGGCCATTTCCATGATGCCCGTATGAGGGTGATGAAGATCCTTTCAGCCTGCGGGGAGGCCTGCGGCCTGAAGAACGGGAGCGAAACCGGAATTCCAGAAGGGAGCCCCCTGGAAGGTGAGATCCGCCTTTCGATGGGAGGTATGACATTTGGAAAGAGCGACATCGAAGGTCTGCCTCCCGCACCTTTCGATATCAGCTCCATACCGGAATTCCGAAGGAGCAGGATGTCCCGGCCCGGGGACCTTGGAAGAGTGATCGGTTGGATGCCTTTCTTCACGCACCCGATCGAGGTCCTTGGCAGGTCCAGGAGCGTGGGCTACAATGACATCAGATCTTCCATGAAGTCCGGAAGGATCGTACCTGTATGGATCGCCGGAGGCGATAGATCGTGCGATAGGGGCTGGGCGATGTTATTCAGGAACATGGCCGATCCTAACGGATGTGAAGAGCTTGGATCCATACCTGGATCGAAAGACAATATCCAATACTCAAGGGCGGATCTGAGGGAAATACTGGAGACTGCAGGCGAGGATCTGACAACCTTTATCAACATGGCTTCCGAAAGAAAGATATTGGGCAGGTTCCCGGCACCGGCACGCGACATGATAGGAGATCAACAATCCAACTACATCATGGTCCCATGTGACGATAAGTGCGGAGCGGGGGAGAATAAAGGGGGACTTGAGCTTGAAAGGTTCCTTCGCTTCTTCGGGCCTTTTGATGTGTCCGAGCTTCTGTTCATCTTTGGAACCACGATCATGCATCACGTATCTGCCGGGATCGGCGGAGGGATGCTGAACTACGGCGTGGGAAGACCGGGACCCTTATCGGAGAATTCCGGAGCCCCGGGGACGGACCTCGGGCTCTGGTTATGGAGCCCCAAGAACCACAAGGAGGTTCTATCCTGGTCGGAGAACCGGAGGGGAAACACGGAGGGGGTTCGTGTCCAGACATCGACGGACCCTTCGACAGTTCTTACCGGGAAATGGAAGGTCTGGATCGATAAAGAGCGCGTCCGGGGGGCTATTAGCGTTATCGTTATGGCCTTCAGGAACGAGGACATGATCGGTCACGCGCATGTGATCGAGACGCAGGACCTGGTAAGGATATCCGATCTGGAGGTCGTTGATTTCGATATCATTGTCGATGTGTCCGATGCTCTCGTGAAGTTCCTGGATGACTACGAAAGACTTGGTTTCAGGGCTTTCCTGATAGAAAGGATCATGGGCATACCGGCGGGGGAGGCCGCCAGGGCGAGCGTAGAGGTCTTTTTACAACATGGATACAACATCGAAAGTACTCCCAAAGGTCCGGTCCTGATAAGGGGCGCAGAGTTATTGCGCGGTATATCCAGAGAAGACATTCTCTACAATATGTTCAAGGCCCAGGGTATGATCGAGGGACACCGCTGGTCACACCCGCTCGAGGTGATATCCAAACTGGGCTCGGTCGTTGATCGATGGGAGTTTCTGAGCCGAATAGGGTCCGCCAGGTATCGACGCCTCTCCGTGACCGGGTCCAAGGAGCTCGAAGAGATGAACGTATCGGAGTGGAAAAGAAGCTCGGAGAACGTGGATCCGGAGAACGATGGTCCCGCCTGGTCGGATAAGATCACACCTTGGGGGTTGGGATTGTCGGACATGAAGGACCTTGCAAGGAGATTTTCGCTGGTACGGGGAACGATGGACCAACCTTATCCGGTCTGGTCCCTCCCGATGGAATTCGAGAGATACCCGCCTCCCTCCAGGTGTTCCATCGGGTCCATGCCCCCGGAGATGAAGCGGTTCCTGTCCACCATGGTCAGGATGACCCCTTCGGACACGGCTGCGTATATCAGGGCACGAGGCAGCTTTAAGGAAGCTGAAGAGATGTTGAGGCGCGGTTTCGTGGTCGAGGGTCCCTGGGGAGAGATCAGGAACGATATCATCAAGCTCCCGGGACACAAACGGGACCAGACTGGAAAGAACGCCCC
>JAFGJI010000179.1 GCA_016929175.1 Thermoplasmatota archaeon
AGTTACGAGGATGATATCGAACGGGTCTGCTGAGGGCCGAGGACGCTCGGACCGTGATGAATGACTGGAGCGATGACCCGTAAACACCGGGACCCTCAAGGTCCCGTTACGCTTGAACCGTAGGTGATACCCGTTTGTCTGGGTTCAAATCCCAGTGCTCCCACCTTTTTTCTCTCGTCATTTTCATCAAGCTTCGAAAAAAGGTGGTTGAAAAAAAATACATACGCTAAAAAGGATGATAGCAATAATGAGGTCTTTTTAGCTGGACCTTGAAAAAAGGATTATCGGCAATTATGGTCTTTCTTCAAGGTCCCAGTGCCCCAGAGGTTCAGAAATGTTGTCATAAGATTTTTGCTTCAAAGTCCTCATTCCTGGTGTCTCTTCATTCGACCGGTATACGACCAACTCTGCGGGTTTCTCTACGGCTCTTTGCGTACTCGATCTGACCCGCAACGATATCCGCAAGGGACCTTGTGGGTTGGAACCCCAGTTCACGGACCTTGCTGGTGTCTGCCATGATCACGGGGTTGTCGTGGGGCCGGAAGTATGCTGCATCGAAGGTTATCCTCAGCTTCCCAACCTTGCCCCTTACGGTAATGCCCTTGTCCTCCAGGTCAAAGCTCAGAGGACCGAGTACGGCCTTATCGACCCTGTAAACGGTGAACCGCCTGCCGAATAACCCGCCCCCGATCTCCTCCAGCGGTCTGTCGAGGGACTTTCCGTTCTCCATTGAGCATATGGCCTCCACATCCATACCAAGCTCACTGACCGCCAGGAGGATGAAGGTCAGGACCGAGTTCGCCCTCTCCGAGCCCACATTGTATACCTGGCCTGGAGAGCCCTTCTCAACAAGCAGCCTGTGGGCAGAGATCACATCCTCCACGTGGGACCAGTCCTTGAATATGTTGACGTTCCCTATGCTAATCCCGGCTGGGCATCGGTCCAGAAGCTGATCTATGATACGAGAGGTGACGAAACCCCCACCCCGCCCCGGGCCTTCAATGTTGAAGTTCCTCGCAACCACGGTCCTGACCCCGTACAGGGAGTGATACGACCTCATGAGGGAGGTGCCGAACATCTTGGAAAGGCCGTATGG
The DNA here is from genome assembly GCA_016929175.1 of Thermoplasmatota archaeon. Taxonomy (GTDB): domain Archaea; phylum Thermoplasmatota; class Penumbrarchaeia; order Penumbrarchaeales; family Penumbrarchaeaceae; genus JAFGLL01. Next base: position 1,097 of record JAFGJI010000179.1, read on the forward strand.
AGAGAGGGGGCGCAGGGGTTGATCCTCACTTACCGGCAGTTCGGGTATCCGCAGGGGGGGCCGATAGGACGAATATCTGTCGGCGATCCTCCTGTATTGTTCCTCCGAGGAGTATACCAGCCCGTACTCCTCGGCCGAGCTTGAGAACAGGACCACCGGATCAAGGTCAAGCTTCCTGATGGCCTCGAGAAGGTTCGCCGTGCCGGTGAAATTGATCCCATAGGTCTCCAGCGGGTCCGAGAAGGATCTGGGAACGAAGGTCTGAGCGGCCAGGTGATAGATCACATCCGGCTCGCATGAGGAGATCACACGCTCCATGGAGCCCGGGTCGAGCAATTCACCCTCCAAATATCGTATCCTGTCATCCCGATTGGTGATCCCCAGCCCCTTCCTGATCAGTCCCGTGACCCGGTCGCCTCCTTCGATCAGAGCCCGAGAGAGGTGTGTGCCGATGAAGCCGTCGACACCGGTTATGAGGACGCTCTTTCCTTCGGACACCCCAACACCGACCATGTTATCGTTCCCTCTCCGCCTTCATCATCATCCGCACCAGCTCCTCGAAGCCCACCTTGGGCTTCCACCCCAGCTCCTTCATGGCCTTTTGCGGGTCCCCGATCAGCATGTCCACCTCGGACGGCCGGAAGTACCTCGACGATACCTTTACAAGCTCCCGGCCGGTGGAGGCGTCGACCCCCTTCTCCTCTATGCCGGTCCCGGTCCACTCCAGGTCCACTCCTGCCTCCTTGAAGGCCAGCTCGACGAACTCGCGCACCGTGTGCGTCTCCCCCGTCGCTATGACGAAGTCGTCGGGCCTGTCGTACTGCAGCATAAGCCACATCGCCTCGACGTAGTCCGGGGCGTATCCCCAGTCCCTCCTGGCGTCCAGGTTCCCGAGTACAAGGCTCTCCTGCTTCCCGTCCATAATGTTGGAGATGCTGAGCGTGATCTTCCTGGTCACGAAGTTCTCTCCACGCCTTGGGGATTCGTGATTGAACAGTATACCGTTGGAGATGAACATGCCGTATGCCTCCCTGTAGTTCCTGGAGATCCAGTAGGCATACAGTTTCGCAACGCCGTACGGGCTCCTGGGGTGGAAGGGGGTGTTCTCGTTCTGGGGTACCTCCTTCACCTTGCCGTACAGTTCGGATGTGGCCGCATTGTAGATCTTGGTCTGGTCGGATAAGCCCAGAAACCTCACAGCCTCCAGCAGCCTCAGGGTTCCCAGTCCGTCTGCATTGGCGGTGTATTCGGGCACCTCGAAGGATATCCTCACGTGCGACTGGGCTGCAAGATGGTATATCTCCTGAGGCCTCAACTCATCGATTATCCGTATCAAATTGGAGGAATCGGTGATGTCACCATAATGAAGTATGAGGCTTCCGGGACCCTCTCTTCCAGGGTTGCGGAGATGCTCTATCCTCTGCCTGTTGAAGCTGCTTGACCTTCGTACAAGGCCGTGCACCTCATATCCCTTGTCAAGCAGAAGCTCGGCCAGATATGAGCCGTCCTGCCCGGTTATCCCTGTAATGAACGCCGACCTATTCATCGTTCCACCTTGTATGATCGTGGAGGGAATATCTGTTCAAAATATTTAATGATAGTTTAACGACGGACCGAAGTTCTTCTGGTGAGACGTGAGAACGGCTCCGGGATAGGTATGTCCAAGACGGGGCATCAATTCCTAATATCAGTTGAGCCATCTCCTTCAGGAGAGATCGATATATCATCGAAGGGAGATCGATGAAGATAGCAATACTGCACTCGGCCATGACGGAGGGGAACAATGGTGCGGAAAGGCTCGTCTACGACCTGGCCAACGAATGGGGCAGCAGGATCTACATCTGCGACTACGATGAGAAGGTCCAGTCGTCGTACCCGGGCATAGAGCACATAGTCGAGCTTAAGCGGATACGACATCCCGGCTCGTTCAGCAGGAAGTATCTGGAGATGATGAATGTCATGACCCGCAGGAGGGATGTGGATGCCGACTTCATCTTCTATTCCACCCCGATGCCTTTGTTCAGGATAAGAAAGGATCCGACCCCCTACATGTACATGTGCTACACTCCCGAGAGGGGTTTTTATGACCTGAGAGGGATGCTGAGAGAGAGGATGAGGGGGTGGGGGTTCCCGAGATATCAAATGGGATACATGATGCTGATGTACAGAAAAAGGAAGGACTGGGACCTTTTCACCAGGAGGGTGAACCCCGATCAGGTGATCACCAACTCGAGGAACGTGATGGACCGGTATGAGCGGATATACGGAAGCAGGCCCAGGACCGCAATTCCCGCCCCGATCATGATATCTCGTTTCAGGAACCGGCCATCCGAGGATTTCTATTTCACCGCCGGAGGCCTGAGGCCTAACAAGAGGGTGGACATGCAGATCGAGGCTCTCGCGGGCACGGGGGAGAAGCTGGTGGTAGCGGGAGATGGGCCGGAGAGGGGGAGGCTCGAGAAGCTCGCATCGACGCTGAAGGCAGACGTGGATTTCCTGGGAAGGGTCTCCGAGGAGGAGCTGATAGACCTGTACTCGAGGTGCAAAGCTTTGATATTCTCCGCCCAGGATGAGGATTTCGGAATGGTGCCCCTCGAGGCCATGGCTTCTGGAAAGCCCGTTCTCTGCGTGAACGAGGGCGGGCCTCTCGAATATCTGAACGGCAAGGTATCGTTCCTCTTCGAGGACGCCGGGGGGTTGAGGGGAATCGTCCAGAAGAACAGCATCGATGATTACACGTCGATGAGGGATGACTGCCTCTCCCTGGCCAGACGGTTCGACCGACCCGTCATCGCTGGGCGAATGCGGAAGGAGATCGAGCTGATACTTGAAGAGTTCTACTGAACGGCCCGGCCTTAGGAAATGGACACATCTAATAGTCGATATTTCACTACTTTGACCTGTTGACCAAATGTTCCGGTTCCTCGCCCCGAAGGGCCATGATGACCTGCTCCGAGACCTGGGCGCCGGCCTTCAACTGCGCGTCCGTGGTATTGGCTCCGATATAAGGTTGAAATGACACGTTGTCGAAAACGGCAAGGGGGGTCTCTTCCGGAAGATATGACTCGAACACGTCGAGGGCAGTGCCCCCTCTCTTACCCCCCTTGAGGGCATCGTGGAGCGCGGCATCGCCCACCACCCTCCATTGGGTGCAGTTTATGAAGTGTACAGTTTCCTTCAACCTGTCGAACTGGGGTCCTTATACAATATGGCTTGTTGAATTCTTCATTGCCAAGTGAAATGAGTTGGCCTACTGCACCCTTTTGTTCATTTGGATCCAGTTTCTACTTCTTGCCAAGAAAACAAGTAATGTTCTCCATCACTCGGGAACCCGCACTTTCCGATCGAATATTTGAGTTTTCAAATATGGTCAGAAGGCAATGCCTGCAAGGGTTTCGGTATGAACGACCCCGTCGATGCTCCTTATCTTATCGAGGACTATCCGGGACACCCCGTTGAAGTCCCTGGCCACGACCTTCGCTATGATGTCATATTCACCGAAAAGGAAGTGGGCTTCCTTGACCTCCGGAGCGGAATTCAGCTTTTCCATTACCTTTTCCCCCTGATCAGCTCTAGTTTTGATCAATATGAAACCCACTACCATGGGACCACCAATCGTGTATTGTGATTCCTTGTTCTTAATAATATTGTTGGACAGTATACCAGCTGCCGCCCGACACTTCAGGAAATGGTCCATGAAGCAGCAGATACCTGTCAAGCAGCACTTGCCCTCTTTCTTGGATCTCTCCCGGATCACGGTGGAGGCGGGCCCCCTCTCCAATGCCGCATCAAGAGATCGTGTTCCAGGTCCCTTCGTATAAGATAGGTTCGCGACCCATGATTAATATTAAATAATCGACGAGACAATGATTTCCCTGATAAGCATGTTCGATCAAACAGACATCAGAAACCTGGGAGAGGAATATGAGAGAGGGCTCAGGGCTTTCCAGGGGGATTTCAATGATACACAGATCAAAGCTCTCAGAACAGCCTTCGAGATAGCCATTATGAATGCTCTGGTCATGATCCAGGGACGGATAGGAAAATAGAGATCTTTTCACAGATGATACCGGGGACGAAACCGGTATATAGTTCTAACCGTTCATCCGTAGCAAAGGGACATTGGATATGTGGGTCTTATCTTTCCAGTTCCTTGGATCAGGGTAATATTAACGTTTGAACGAGTGGTCAGATGGTCGATGAAGAGATAGAACCCGGAACCCTGAAAGCCATACTGGAAGGTATAAATGAATCCATCGTGATCATCGGTATCGATGGGACCATACAACTGGCCAATCCCAGTGCTCAAAGGATGTTCGAACTGTCCTCGAAACCTGTAGGCAGAAAATTCTTCGATCTGGGGATCTTCGATGGGGAAACGACCTCGGAGATCAAAGAACTTTTCTTCAACCGTTACAATATCAAAGATGATACACCTCAGGAGTTCAGAGCGGCATTCAGAGATGGTACGGTGAAATGGCTCAGGATCGATCCCACTTTCATAAAGGACGGCAAAGGAAATGTCATCAGTGTCGCAGCGGTCATCGAGGATATCACCGAGAGAAAAGGATACGAACAAGCCCTGATCGAATCGGAGACGAGGTTCGGGACAGTGGTGGAAAGCCTGCAGGAAGGCCTGGGAATAACGGATGCAAGCGGGAACATAGTCCATGCAAACACCTCGCTTTCCAAACTCTGCGGATATGGCAGGAAGGAGCTCATTGGCATGAACCTTTCCGACCTTATCGACGGAAATGGGCTGGAGTTGATCAAAGAGAGGGGGGGGCACAGGAAGAGGGGCACCTCCAAGGTCTATGAATCCCGCATAACCCGAAAGGATGGAGTCATCGTAGAGGTAATGATATCCATCGCTCCCTGGACAAGCGAGACAGGTGAGCATTTAGGGTCCATCGGCCTGCTCCTGGACATATCCGAACGTAAAAAGGCCGAGAAAGCACTTATCGACAACGAGGAGAAATACAGGGCGACGGTGGAGCAAAGTGCAGAGAACATCTACATATACGACATCGAGACAAACACCATAGTGGAATCCAATCCCGCGATCCAGGAACTCCTGGGTTATACCCCCGAAGAGATGAGGGGACTCAGGCCTTCCGATTTCATAGCGCACTCGGAAAAGAACATCCAGGACCAAATAGACCGTGTTCTAAAAGATGGAAAAGCGATCGTTGGAGAACGAACGTATTTCAGAAAGGACGGTTCTTTGGTGGAGGTCGAGGTCAGCGCCGGTCATATCAAGCACGGCGACAGGTCCATGCTCTGCGTTGTTTCCAGGGATGTTACCGAGAAGAAGAAGGCAAGGGACCTGCTGATAGAGGAGCGAAACAGGGCGGAAGAAGAAAGGAACAGGGCGGAATTCTACCTCGACCTGCTCGCGCACGACATAGGAAACCTGCACCACGGGATCCTCACCGGCATCGACATGGTCCAGCTCTCGGAAGCGAACCCGGAAAGAAGGGAGAGGTCGCTCAAGCTGGTTAAAGATCTGCTTCTCAGGTCCATCAAACTGGTTGACAATGTGATGACCTTTTCCAGCCTTCGGTCCCTGCCGCTTCAGAAAAGACCCATGGACCTCCGTCCGATGCTGGAAAAAAGTGTTGCTTCGGCCAGGGAGGCCATGCCGGCAAAGGAACTTGAACATCACATCGATTGGGGATCGGGGGATGTCAGGGTGCTCGCAGAACCTTTGCTCCAGGAGGCTTTCTTCAACATCTATCATAACGCAATGAAATACCAGAAAGAAGGGGTCGTCCAGATCGAAACCTCCGTTTCGGTCAGGGATGGCAATGCAGTTATCCAGATCTCCGACAACGGGCCCGGGATCCCTGATGACAGGAAGAGCACGATCTTCGACCGGGTCAAGGATCCCATGAAAAGACTCCACACCGGTCTCGGGATGGCGATCGTCAAGGCCCTTGTCCAGAGATATGACGGATCGGTCCAGGTCGCGGATCGCATCAAGGGCGATCATACGAAGGGGTCCCGGTTCATCATATCGATACCCAATTCACAAGAGTGATCGGGCAGCCCTTCGATGCCTTCAGAACAAACCTTTTCTACCAAATAGATTGTTCAATATATTGGTGACATGATGGAGGAACCTGGAAGCAGGGAACGGGAAAAGGTCAGGAAAGAGGAGAAGATGGGTGTCGGGGATGAGCACCGGGGGCCTTCCCCGGGCATCATCATCATTGCCGCTGCTGTGGTATTAGTGTTGATCATCGGCGCCATATATCTTATAGCATCCTCGGGTTCGGATGTGGAGAGCCTGGCGGTCGGAAACATAGAGAAAGGGGTTGACGGTATCTCATTCGACATCATGGCAACACCGTCAGGTTTCGGGGAGTATACCGGGGATGTAATGGTCGAGATCGGCTTCGAATACCTGGAAGGTCCCATTTTCTCTGAAAAGGTCCACATCAACGATGGGTGGGGTTTCATGGAGGTTGATTACACCGATTTCGTGTGGGGGAACGGAGAATACACCGTGACCGTCAAGGCGGACGGAAAGGAAGCCCGGAATACAATGGTGTTCTTCAATATCGTAACCGCCCTTGACATCCAATGGCAGGGGCTCAATTCCGATGGGACAGGAGAGACGCCCGCCTTCCAGGTGGAGATCGATATACAGTACATGTTCGGAAACAACACACGACCACTTTCCTCCCTGCCCCGGGGTTACGACCTCAACGGGATCATCGAGAGGCCGGAGGGGTCGGACATCACCATATCCTCCGACGAATTTTCACCGAGCCTCATCAAACTGCAGAAAAGGGTGGATCACGATTCTGCGGGAACATACACGATATCCGGGACCCTTGTCAATACATTCTGCCATCCCGATTCCACCTTCAGGACCGTTACCATCGATAACAATGTCACCTTTGATTTCAATGCAGACCCTTTCGCCGATGCTGGGGAAGATATCAGCATTGCACTGTCCGAAGGAGAGGCGGTGGTAAATTTGGATGCATCAGGGTCATGGGATGATGGTTCAATTGTGGAATACCGTTGGGAATTCGGGGACGGGAGCACCGAAACGAGCGGCGCTCCGGTGATCCAGCACACTTATACCTCGGAAGGTACCTATTATGTGGAACTGACAGTGACGGACGATACTGGAAAGACCTCGGAGAACCAGGGTGGGACAGCATCCTCTGTCAAGATCACCGTTAACGCATAACTGAAGCGCCAGGATGCTCATATGTCCGTTCCCGATACATGCAGAAAAAAATGGCCGGTGTCCACGTCCGGGATCATGCGTATGATATCGTTATTGTTCCTTTGCAGGAGAGATCATATACCTCGATCCTCCATCTTCTCGAGGACAAGGTATCCTCCTGCTTTGAAGAGCTGGACCTTCTTCCTGCCATTCAGGTTCTCCTCAAGCCCGAGTCGAACCTTCCAGTATTCTTCAGGGTCGATACCATACCTCAGAGTCACCTTTCCTGCTCCAAGCATGATCAGGGTTGTGTTCAAGTCCCTGTCCGGGACACCGGCAGCAAGTATCCTGTAACCCTGTTTGAGGAACGGGTGATCGATCCTTTCATTCGAAACCAGGAGAACACGCCTACCGTCCAGTCCATGAACGGACACATGTTCCCCCATACCCGCCACAAGTTGTGAGGTGAGGTCTGACCTTACAACGGAAGGGTCAACCTCGTAAGCATAACATCCGACCCTCTCTCCGGTTATCGGTCGATCGACAAGAGCGGACCCTGGAATTCCTTTCAACACTTCCCCTCCAGGGAGCAATACCGCAGACCTCTCGCAGACATACAGGTTTCCCGTATAGAGGTTCAACCGGTTCAATCTGCCCTCAATTGACACATACTCTGCTTCGCATCTGAAATCCACCTTATCCATGGAGATGTAGGGGGGCACTTCGAAGCACGATCCCGCGGCAATGTCCCCGTACGACCGAAGGACCTTCCTCGGATCGGGGACCATCTCGCTGAGCTCCCTCCTAACCGAGACCGGTGGTCTCGCAGGATCGCAGAATATCGCACATCCTTCCTCGGCCATGCCGATCGGGACATGATCGAAACAATCTCCGTTCACTATTGTCACGTTCGAGATCTTACGGGATATACAGTTCATGAGCGCTACGAGGCAGTTCAGCGGGTCGATGTCAACGGCAATGACCCTGTCCGATACCTTGGAGAGAGAAAGCACCTGGCCTCCCTGACCGCAGGTGACATCGACCACCTGCGGTCCTGCAAGCCTGCGGGCACAATGTTCTGCAGCGATCTCCGGGGTTGCCCAGCGGAGGCCTTCGGATGTGAAGAACAGGTCAGATCCATCAATGTATTTTTGCCGCGTTCTTTTTCGGGTCAAGACCATATCCAAAATTACGTCCATCTGCGAGTGTTCGAACCCCATCATTTCCAGTGGAGAACGGAGCGCCATCCCGTGGACCCCCGAGGATGCCAGCTTCCATGCCTTATCCACGGCTTCCATTATTGCGGGCAGAGATGATCCTTGTAAGGATGTCAACGAGATCAATCTGTCCGCTTCGGACCCTTCTTTTTCGATCGAGGATGTGTCGATGATGTATGAAGCGGCCATAGGGGGCGAGGTAGGCGGGACAAAGTTTTTAAATGATGTGGGCGTAGGCGTTCAGCCCCACCTGATGGTGGGACATTCGAAAACGATGTCGGAGGAGTCAGAATGGCAAGCCCAAAAAAGACCGATCCGGGGCTTGTTTCCCTCATCAGAGACCTGAAAAAGACCTCGAGGGATAACGATGCCCCAATCTGGCGAGACATCGCAAAGCGACTGGAGAAACCTTCCAGGGTATGGGCCGAGGTAAATATCTCGAGGATCGCCCTTTACACAAAGAAAGGTGAGACGCTCATCGTCCCTGGCAAGCTTCTCGGTGCTGGCGATATTGACTACCCTGTTACCGTGGCCGCTTACAAAGCGACCACCGGAGCGGCCGAAAAGATCACCGCGGCCGGCGGATCCGTGCTGAGCATTTCCCAGCTGATACGGGACAATCCCAAAGGGAAAGGCATAAGGATAATGGGGTGAGAACATGGTCGAGATCATTGATGCGAGTGGACTCATTATCGGAAGGCTCGGAACCCACGTGGCGAAGAGACTGCTTTCGGACAATGACCTGGAGATCGCTATTGTAAATTCTGAAAAGGCCATCGTTTCCGGGACACGGAAAAGGGTCATTACATGCTACAGGGGAAAAAGGGAACTGAACCATCCCCGGAAGGGCCCCTACTTCCCCCGAATGCCCGATCGGATACTCAAGAGGACCATAAGAGGCATGCTTCCATATCAGCAGCCAAAAGGCAGGGAAGCCCTGAAAAGGGTGAAAGTATACATAGGGGTCCCGAAGGAATTCGAGGGAAAGAAGATGAAGACCGTGGCATCGGCCAGGAACACTGGACTTGAATCCTATTTGCGGCTCGAGGAGATCTCGAGGACCCTGGGAGCGAACATATGAAGGGGTGGCCAGAATGGGAAAACTTATTAACACCAGCGGAAAGAGAAAGAGTGCCATCGCAAGGGCCACCGTCAAGGCCGGAAAGGGACGCATCAGGGTCAATCAGAAACCTATCGAGCTCATCGAGCCGGAGGTGGCAAGGCTGAAGATGATGGAGCCGCTCATACTTGCAAGGGAGAAGGCACAGAAGGTCGACATCAACGTTAGCGTCAAAGGCGGAGGCTTCATGGGACAGGCGGATTCGGTAAGGACCGCCATTGCCAGAGGTATCGTGGGATACTTCAACGACGATGACCTAAAAGAGCGATACCTCAAGTACGACAGAACATTACTGGTAAACGATCCAAGAAGACATCTTCCAAAGACACCCCTTGGTCGGGGGGCAAGGAAGAAGAGGCAGAAATCGTACCGTTGATACAGGCACTTGATCGCAGGCCTCTCAACGAGAGGCCTTTTGGTTTTTTCTTCCGGAGATCCACGGATACGATCAGCGTTGCGGAACCTGGATATATCGTGATATGCATAAGTTCTCTCCGTCCTGCCGTAAACAGCAGATGAGAAGGTACGATCACAACGAAGATGGGAAGGTGCTGTTATGATAGTGAAGAACTCTGACGAAATAGAGAGATGTCCTGTTGTAATGGATAATGTTGAAGGTACCTGCATACAATGGCTGGTCTCCAAATTCGATGGATCTCCCAACTTCGCCATGAGACGGTTCACACTGGTCCCGGGCGGTAGAATAGGGCTGCATCAACACCCCTGGGAGCATGAGATATACATACTGAAGGGCTCCGGAGTGGCCTACAACGATGAAGAAAAGGTCCAGGTAAAAGCTGGCGATGTTGTGTATATACCCGGGAACGAACCCCATGGATATGACAACACAGGCGGGGATGAACTCATGTTCATCTGCATGATCCCCAACGAGGGAGATCGGAGATGATGGTAAAAGGTTAGTTATTTATTCATACTATCCATTAGGAGGTCGAGCGTTTTTGGGGGTGTGAAGACGGCGGTATACACTGACGAGATATACTTCACCACAAGAGGGGAGGGGGAGATAGTAGATGTTACCGACAGGATAGAGGCAGTGGTGGCAAGGTCAGGTATCACAACAGGGATAGTTACAAGTTCCGTTGCTGGTGCAACCGCCGCGCTGACAGTGATAGAGTACGAACCCGGTCTTGTCAAGGATTTCCCTGCCATGCTGGAGAGGATAGCACCAAAAGGCATCGACTATGCACATCATTTGACCTGGAACGACGGTAACGGACACTCCCATGTAAGGGCGTCTCTTATCGGACCGGATGTGACATCCCCTGTGAGAGGGGGAAAACTTGTCAGAGGCACCTGGCAACACACTGTCTTTCTCGAATTGGATGTCCGATCCAGCAGGGACCGGGTGGTACATGTTACCGTTATCGGAGAGTAGGGGCGCATAAGCTGTACATAACAACGGCCAGGATATGATCATATCGTGGGTAAAATGTCCCCGGGGAATAACGAGACCGATCACAGAAAGGCATAGTGCCCACTCGGGACTCTGACCCTTTCCCCGGGGTATGTGTACGATGCCTGGGTTGTCCTTTGCATCATCCCTTGACGTCACGTCTGATCGGTCAACAAGGGACCCTATTTAAGCATCGAGAGTGTATCCCCGAACATTGCCAAGGCGGATCATCGATCACCGCCGTCTTCGAAAGACGGGGACGGGCATTCATACATCAACCCAGTATAAATCGTTTGTTGGGGTCCATCCATTTTTTGATGTCCATATAACAGAGGGAAAGATAAATGATAAATAATCGAGGTGTTTAAAGGGAGGGAAGGCCATGAGCGCAATCACGAAGACCGGAGCTGCCTGGAAGAAATTCTGGCAGAAGAACAAGAGGGGCAAACTCCTCATAATATCGGTCCTTGGCACCCTTGTATTCCTGCTCAGCGCATGGGAACTGGCAGTCACCTTCGAGATCGATCCCTTCATTGATATGGAGATACCGGGGCTTGCCGAACTTGACGATATAGCCTGGCTGACGCTTGGGATCGGCGGGATCGTGATGATCGCCGGCTGGCTTTACTACCATGATCACTCCAAGAACTTCAAGAGGTTCAATGAGCTCATAGACACTGATTCCAAGGCCCAGTTCGTGAGGAACATCGATGAGATCGAGGATCTGGCAGTGCAGCTCGGACCGGATTTTGAGAGACAGGTCATCGACCGAAGGAAAGAATTCCATGTGAAGACCCGTTGAAATGGAGTACTCTCCTTCCGTCCGATGGGGTCTTTTAGACAAAACCTTTTTCTACACAAAACCCATGATTGACAGGGGTGTGAGCATGGTCGCTTATTGTTGCGATTGCAAACGTTATGTCAATCAGTACTGTGAGATATGTTCAGGTAATGTCGGGATCAAGACCTGCGAGATATTCGGGTGTGGGGGGAGGATGCTGTGTCCCCTCTGCGGGGGCAATAATCTGACCGCAAAGAGGGAGGACGCTCCTCAGTCAAAGGATTACAAGAAGGAGCGAGACAGTCTCTACGACGCGAAGCATGCCGCTTCCGAATACGAGGCAAGGTACTTCGCCGAGAAGAAGAAGAAGGAGATGGAGGAGAGGGAGAAGGGCGCTGCCCCTCCTTCTACCTCACGTCATTGCCCGCTGTGCGGTTACGGCCTCAAGGATGAATGGAAGTTCTGCCCGGAATGTGGCGTTTCCCTGATCAAGAAATGATGTTCTTATCCTCATCACCGGACCTCTCATCTTCCTGAGGAATAC
>JAFGJI010000017.1 GCA_016929175.1 Thermoplasmatota archaeon
GCGAACGTGACCCTCCCCGGATGGAGGATCAAGGAGATCACCGAGTCCGTAGGAGGGACCATCGCATGGGGCGGGGGTGTCAACATAGCTCCCGCAGACGATATCATCATCAGAGCGGAGTACCCTCTCTCGATAGACCCGTATTCACAGGTGATAGCCTCCGTCCTTGCAAAGAAGAAGGCCGTGGGAGCGGACCATGTTCTCATGGATATCCCTACCGGGCCTCATACAAAGGTCCAGACGATGGAGCTGGCGAGGATGTACGCCAGGGACTTCATGGAGATCGGGGAGGCCATCGGGATCAATGTCGAATGTGCCGTGACCTTCGGAGGACAGCCCGTGGGGCGAACCATCGGACCGGCCCTGGAATGCAGGGAGGCGCTCCAGATCCTCGAAGGCAACCCCCCCTCCTCGAGCGCCGTCGAAAAGGCAACATCGCTTGCGGGGATACTGCTCGAAATGAGCGGATACAGTGGAGACGGGAAGGAAAGGGCAGATGAGATACTCTGCTCCGGCCAGGCGCTTTCCAAGTTCAGGGAGATCATCAGGGCCCAGGGGACCGACCACGATGATATCACATCGGAGGATGTGCCCCTCGGAGAATTCTCGGCGGAGATACTCTCGACCCAGGGAGGATACGTCTCATCGATCCACAACAAGCATATAGTCAGGATAGCAAGGGCTGCCGGATGCCCCCACGACAAATTCGGAGGCATAGTTCTGGAGAAGAAGAACGGCCACCAGGTGGAAAAGGGAGATGTTCTTTTCACGATATATTCCAGCAACGAGCAGAAGCTCAAGCTTGCCGTATCCACGGCAAAGAAGCTGGAACCGTTTTCGATCAAGGGAATGGTCCTGGAAAGGGTTCCCGGGGAGCGGGTCCTTCACACGTTCCAGTAACGGTGGGTGTGTAATTCATCGGGGGTCCGGGCAGGAGGATGAATGGCCTTCAGGAGCAGGTACGGAAAGAGGAGCGGGCTACTCCTTTCATTCAGGCGGAGACCAAATCGTTTCCTTCAGGTCCAGCGATACCTCAGGCGCGAGCGGGAGGGATCGCTCCCCCCATCGATGTACGGGTCCCGGGACATCCTCACCAAGGAGAACTGGAAGGACCTCATCATCAAACACAACCCAAAAGAAGCCCTGGAGACCATCGACAAGGTCCATGAAAAGGTGAAGCTCAGGGAGGCTGGCATCCCGATACCCACAACATATCTCATCATAGAGACGGAGGAGGACCTGGAGAGGTTCAATGTCTGGCTCCGGGACAGGAAAGAGGGGTTCGTCATCAAACCCTCGAAGGGCCACGGCGGGTCCGGAGTTCTCGTCGTGTCGAGAAGGGTAGCACAGAGGTTCATTCTGCCCTCCAACCGGGGGGTGGAATCCTCATATCTTCTCAGGCATGTCCAGAGGGTCATATCGGGACATTACACCAGGTCCGTTCCCGACAGGGCAATAGTCGAGGAGAGGCTGGTGTTGAGCAACCGTCTCAGGGAGCTCATGACACCGGGTCTTCTGGACCTGAGGGTCGTATGTTTCAAAGGATTCCCCGTCATGGCCATGACCAGGCTTCCAACGAAAAGGTCCGGCGGACGTGCCAACATCCACCAGGGGGCGATCGGGGCCGGTATCAGCATATGTGACGGGAAGATCGTGTCCGCAACATATCTGCGTAAAAGCATCAAACGCCATCCCACCTCGGGAAAGGCCCTGATAGGTTTCGGTTTCAACATGTGGGAGGAGATCCTCGAGACATCCGTGAACGCTGCCGAATCCATGGGTATGGGATTCGTCGGAGTCGACCTGACGGTCGCGGAGGGAAAAGGGGTCACGGTCCTTGAGGTCAACAAACGTCCGGGCCTGGAGATCCAGAACGCGAACAGGGCGGGTATGAAGAGAAGGATCAGGTGGGTCGAGAGATATCTCAGGAAGAACCGGCTCAAAGAGGGGGAGATAGGTCCCGGGATCAAGGTCGAACTTGCAAGGTCCTGGGACAGGGCCGGATGGAGGAGGACCAAAGCGCCCGGGATGGAAGAGGAGTGATCATCCCAGGTCCTCGGGATGCTCAAGGACGATAGGTTTTATCATGGTGCCCCTTTTCATGAGCAGAACATAACCATATCTGGACAGCCTCTCGATGGCCTCCTCGAGCACCCGCTCACCCAATTCCGGCATTATCGAATCCCTCGGAACCTCTTCAAGACCATCCGTTTCCGATCTCTCCCTGAGCCACAGGTAGATCCTTCTGTCAACGGGTTGAAGACGGCTCTTCCAGGGACGCGACCTTTCACCGGAAAGAACCCTCTCCTCTTCCATTTTGGTCCTCATCTCCTCGAGGCCTCTCTTCAGGAGCTGTGAAAGCAGGTCCTGGCCCTCGCTCACATCGGTCCTTCTGCGGGAATACCCCGAACCCGTGAACTGCCTGCCAACGTGGAGGCGGGAAACGGCGAGTCCCAGCTTGACGCTCGAAAGCGGGTCGGGCTCCCCTATCCCCGGGAGATCGAAGAATGCCTCCTCGAAGGCGCTCTTCATGACCTTCTCCGCAAGCTCCACGACCATACTTTCGGGAGGCGGGGGCATGTAAA
>JAFGJI010000180.1 GCA_016929175.1 Thermoplasmatota archaeon
CAGATGGACCCGAGACCCGAGGATATCGAGGGCTGGGAGGTTGAATGGGAAGGTTCTACAGATTTCCCTGCTGCAGGTGAGAATGCCACACTCCTCCCGAAGGGTGTCAGGAGGTATGCTGTGACGGTATGGACGCCTGCAGGGTCCAACAGTTCTCTCTACAACGAGAAGCTGACCCTGACCTTCACCGGCAAGAACCGCGGGGGTGACCTGGTGAAGAAAGCGGTCACACTGGAGGTAAACAAGCCCAATCTCGTGCTTCCCCCCGGTTTTCTGAAGATCACGAACCGCAGACTTGACGATGCCGTGCTCAACCGCACCGTTGAGGCAAATATCACCGTCAGGTCACTTCACCGTGATGCCCATTCTGTCAACGTGTCCCTCATGGTCGACGGAGATGTGGTGGCCGAAGGGATCATCCCATACATCCCCCAGGGTGGGACCGGGGCCACGAGGGTTCGTTTCAATGTCACTGACCACAATATTACCGAGGATGAATTCCATACGTTCGAGGTGCTTATCGATCCTTACAACACCATCAAGGAGACCGATGATTTCGACAATGCAGGCATCTGGTACAATGTCGTTATCGGAAAAACACCACAGAGCACCCTTGAAGTGAACTGGAGGATAGTGATATTCGCCATAATAGTGATCTTGGTGGCATTGGGTATAGTCGCTTACAGGCAGAAGTCCCAGCCGATATGATGGAATGGAGGATCTATCCGAACACGGGACTTGAAGCATGGTCGGCTCAGATGCAGTTATTGAGCGGTCTTCGTAAGGTCCCTGAGTTCGAGATCGATCCTTTCCGTGTACCCTACCAGGTGAATGGTCGCCTTTTTGAAATTTCCGAGCATCACATCTGCCCCGTGTCTGCCCGGGACCATCTGGAGGACCATCCATCCGGTCGATCTGAATTTTGCCCTGAGGGCGTGGGCGGTTGTAACCGTGGATTGTCCCCCGGTCAATCCCTGAAGGGCATTTCCGAGCTGTTTGTACCTGATGAGCTCCTGAACCTTCTCTTCCATATCGCCCGTTTCCTCGAGCAGTGAGAAGACCCTCGGTACAGTGCCCGTCACCACGCCTCCGAACACGAGCCCCCTTCCACCCATGCCGCCGCTGTATGTCTTGTGATAGGATATGTTCCGTGAGATGTTGATCTCCTTGTCGAAGATCTCGGAAAGGTCATTGAGGATATTCTCCATGAGGATGTAATCCTCCAATTCCTCGGAGGTAAATGAGAGGCTGGAGAAAAGGTCACCTATCATTTCCCTGGAGAATCCCCTGGAGCCCCAGAAAGCTTCCGCCCCCCTCTCTTCAATAACAACGTTCTTCCAACCCATGTAATAAAGGAGTGATGCGATGATCCCCTTGACCTGGGCAGAGCTCTGAGCAGGAAGTACCACGCACAATCTCGGTCCCTTCTCGGTCGAGATCATCTTCTTTGCAGACCGCAGTCCTATCAACCTCTTCTCGACAGCTTTGACCTTTGACCTCAGTTTTTCGATCTCTTTGTGGTAGAACTTGACCCTCTTCAAGTGCTCGGCATCGATGTCCTCCTGTCCATTAAGTACATCATCCGCAGCCCCCGGACCATCCTTCATATCAGCCGGCATCGAGTTGTCGAACCTGGCCAGTGATCCTTTCAGCCTCTCAAGGGTCTTGAAGGACCTTTCCGTGGAATCCGTGAGGTTGAAGAATATCCTGTTGTAGAAATCTTCCGCTCCTCTTGAAATGGTCAGGGCGAGGTCCATTATATTCTGGGCTTCCTGCATGCTCTGACAGATCTGTCCCAGATAAGCATCGGGTGTAAGGTCCGCAATAAAGAAATTGGCCATGACCGCGTCCCTTCTATCCTTCTCGCCCAGGATGAGGGATGCGGATATCGAGATCAGGATCAGATATTTCTCCTCCTCCCTGTCCGGGATCCATCTCTTGATGGGTATATCTATGAGAAAGTTGAGGTGCCACAGATTGTCGCAGACCGATGCCAGCAGTATCAACAGTCTTCTGAACTGATCGTTCTGCCAGGGGCCTGCGTTCAGGTATTCGAAGAAGGTCGCACCTCCGCCGCGTGAGATATATTCGAGATAGGCACAGAGGGCGGTGGCAGTAGAGGGATAGTCGTAATCGTTCTCCGGCGGGGTAAGAAGGAAGAGCCTGTTACTGATGGATTTGAGGTTCCTTTCAAGGCCGTGATGGTCGACCCTGAATATGTTGTCCCCCTGAAGGTCCATATCGATGTCCACGAATAAGTAAGTGGCGGCCCCATCGATATCCAGTGTCTGGATATCTCTGTATTCCATCGAGGAAATGTATACGTCCATATCATCGCCGAACCAGTTTCTGATCATGGAACGGATAAAAATAGCCCCATTCAGGCCGTCCATATCATTATGGAAGTATAGCATGCACCTTGATGTGGCGGCCAGATGTTGTTTCAGGGCATCAAGAAAGGTCCTTGCCTCTCTGGCAGTGATCTCGTCACCGGGGAATGATATCTCTGTCCGTTCGGGGGCCGATATCTTTTCCATGACCTTTTCCGGCCCGTCAAGGGTTTCCCTGACCCGTATCGAGGGAGCGGGAGGGAGGTCCCTTCGTTCGTTCACGATATTATCGGCGTCCTCCGCAAGGGCCTCGATATCGGTCAGAAAAGAATCCAGGGTGGAGGCGGGAATACCGGCGATGTCCTCATTGGAGATGGGTCTTTTCCTCCTGCCTTTCTTTCTCTTCACCATGGAATGTCCCTTCCATCATTTCGGTCGTTGGGATAATATCTTATCGGTCGGGATCTGTGAGGGGGTCCTGAAACCTGTATGCCGGTCATTGTATTATTCCATCGTCAGAGGGAATCCGGGTCCAGGTAGTCCTCATCCTCCATTTCCTCCACCTCTTCCAGGTCCTCTACCTCCTCCGTTACTTCACTCTCCTTCGATTTTGGGGGCCTATCATCTCCCATACCGTTATCCTTAGGAACCTTGCCATCATGGACTGATGTGGGCTGAGTGGTTGTGGTGACATCCTTGCCGGACCCGATATCAGGGATCTCGCTGAAGAAATCTTCCTCTTCCGGGTGGGTCCCCTGCTCCATCTGTCTTAGCTGTTCATCACTCGGGTTCACCCCGTAGAGGTCCCGGTACAGCTTCCTCTGATGTACATAGGGATCATCCTTGACCACCCTTCTGAACTTCTTCCTGTAGATCAGGATACCGATGCCCGAGATCAGGGCCACCAGGATCGCGACGAAGATGAGGAACAACGGGACCAGAAGGTCCTGTCGGACCGGTTTAAGGAAAGGGAGGGTGTCTGTCAGGAAGTCGTATAGATTGTCAGATATCTCCTGGCCGAACCCCTCACGCGGCTTATCCTTTACCTCCACTGTAATGTAATCCGTGTAGGTGACGGTCCTGCCATCCTCGGATAGAATTCTCAGACGGACCCTGTAATCCCTTTTCTCGATATCCTCATCCGGGAATACAGTCACTTCGATACTGGTCGGTTTCGGGTCCGAATAGATCTTCTGGGATGGGAGCCTCAAATGCCCCGTCATGGAACCACTGATGTCCAAATATGCAGCGCCTTCTTCAGCCAGATATCCCTCCAATGTGATCGTCACATTGTCGCTGTAGGTGGCGAAATTGACCAC
>JAFGJI010000181.1 GCA_016929175.1 Thermoplasmatota archaeon
AATCCTTGGCAAGCTGGTTAGCGTTCCCGAAATCATCGGCGATAATGGCATGACCGCCCTTGGCAAGGAAATTGTTGATGGACCTAATCTCCTCTGCAGTATATGACCTCTCTATACCCACTGCGATATAAATGGTCTTTTCAGGTTCAACGAGATCCCCCAGCAACAGGACGGGGGTAGACACCATGGACCTTACCTTGTAGTCATATGTGCCATCATTGTTCCCGCCTCCGCTGTAGAAGATCGAGTTCGGGATATGGCTGTTGTATCTCTCTATATCATCAATGTAATCAGTGATATCGGTGTAATCACTGCCGTAAGCAGAGTATTTCGGGTCAACTCCGATGACCCCGGTTGTCTCGAATATCACCAAAAATAGAGGTGCCAGCACGAATACCAGCATCAAAATGGCGAATATGGCTTGAGCGATGGCTTCGTTCCACTTCATCGAATGTTTTCCCCCTCTTACTTGTCTCCCGTCACAACGATGTCGGTCTCAACATATTCCTCATCGGCAAGCTCCATCTGCCTGAGTGCGGCCTCCTCATCGAGAATGATGTTGTCGAGGGATTTCTCGACACCCCTGAGGCAGTCAATAGCCCTGTCCTTGTGGCCGGATCCGATAACGTGCTTTGAATACCTGGCCTCCTCGAGGATATCAAGGAAACTATCCAGGCTCCTCTCGTCTATGGGAAGGGCCGCCCTTACCGCATCCTCGAACTCCCTGAAGGTATCGGCATCACGCCTCATGAAACCGTAACGCCTGAGGTGGGCCCCCATCTTCTGGTATGCCTTGAAGATGACGGCAGAGTACGGATTGCCGGTCTCCAGCTGATCGGCCGCTTTCTTGATGATCTTCTTCAGCGCCTTCAGCCTTCTTCTTCTTTCAATGAACTTGTAGAAGAAGAACAGTATAACACACATTATCAGGAACAGCACGAAAAGGAAAAGGAAGAACAGCGCGTAGGGGAACTTTGTGGGTACCCTTGGTTTCTCCTCATGCAGTGTGCAGAAGTAGGTCTTCACGCTTCCGGTGAATCCCTGCTTGCCAACGAATTTTATCTGTATGGTGAGATTTGCGGCATCCTGATCCGGCGGGATAACAAAAGTGTTCCCCGTTGCCGTATCCTTGAACTTCTGGGTGAAGTTGAAATGCACCCTTCCCCTGACATCTGTCAGGGTCCTTGTGGAGTTCGTGTAGGGGCCCATGGAAATATTGAGCCATACGACACCATAGGTGACGGGATCACCGGATGTGACCTCGGTGGAGCCCTCCAGCACCTGGAAGGTGAAGACCCAGTCCTGAGGATAATCCTCGAACAGGTCCTCTCTACGATCGGGTGGAATATCCACATCCTCCGGACCGAAGAAGACCTCCTTGATCCTGGTTGCTGACCATACCTCCGCCATGGTCCGGTTGCTCGATGTCTGGTAGAGAGGAACTCCCTCGGCGCTGATCTCGGGTTCGAAATCAACGATTATCTCCACGTTGCCAACCACGAGTTTTGAGGGAACGTTCTGTGTCTTGATCTCGAAGTATCCGTTGAACTCTGGGAGATTGGGGTCGCTTCTGGTCCTTGCGACTCCCATCTTGAACACCTCTTCTCCCTGCTTCAGGTAAGCGCTGATCGTCTGACCGGGAACACCCCGGGACTGATCATACCTGCCTCTGTAGGATTCCAGCAGCTTTCCTGTGATCCTTGCCTCGCCGTTCCTCACCAGGTAATTCGGTATGGCATCGAGGACCACTGCCGTCTCGGATGTGATTATCAACTTGTCCGGCATGGCGATCTGGGGCATGAATGCATCATTGGGAAGATACCTGATCCCTCCAAGTCCGTAGGGGAACTCCTCGGAACCGTCGAACTTCGCCACGACCCATACGGACCCGACGTTCATCCTCTCCTCCACGACATATTCCGTGAAGGTGTATTTTCCGATGGAGTTCGTGACAACGGATCCTATGAAGGTTCCGAGGCCTCCTGAGATGGTGAGGGAATTGTAATTCCCGTCCCATCTGTCAAGCCTGTAGAGCTTTATGGTCCTGTTCCCCACACCCACGCCCCTGTCGTCAAGCAGTGAACCCGTCAATCGGACACTCTGGCCCTTCACCGCAACGCTTGCATTTATGGAAAGGGTGGTGAATGACACCACGGAGAACGGCTGCCCGTCGTTGTCAACGTATGTGGATGAATCATAGTAGTTCGTGTAATAATCGGAAGCGAAGGTAACACGGATGGGGACCGGACCCAGGGCGTGGGTCGGTGTGATGGGGATATCCTGCTGGAAATTGCCGTTTGAATCCGTCGCCAGCGGGATCCTCTTCTGCCAGGTCTTTCCGAAACCCCAGAACAGGACGATCTCCTGATTCGGCACACCCACCTCTATTGCCCCTGAAGACTGCGTGAGGTCCTTGAGCTTTCCCCTGATACGGGCATAGTTCCAATCGTAGACCTTGCCACTTGGACCCTTGAATTCCTTACGGGTGATAGATGTTATGAACGGGGACCCATCCGGATTCTGTTCGTTCTCATCGTCTATCCCGTTCTTGTTCTGATCTATCCAGATCTTCAGGTCCGTGCGTGCCCTAACCATGAATTGTGTGGAATTCTTAGAATTACTGTAGTACATCAAGGGATCATGGTATCGGCTCTGATCGAAATTTGTCTCGATGGTGACAGTTACGGGTCCCAGCGGCTGACTGCCCGCGGGGAGCTCATACTCGATGGAAAAGGTGCCGTTATCATCCGTTATGAACTGACCGGTCCATAGTTTGGCAAAGGGCTGGATCGCATCACCCCACATGACATTGAACCTGTACTGGTTCCCGTAAGCGGTTCCAGCGATGGTCAGTCTTGGCCCCTCGTGAACGAATTCCCTCTCGAAATAATACTTGTCAACGATGGAGCCGTTTATCCAAATGGTCGAGCCCCTGTAAACCCATGTGACCCCGTAGTTGGGATCAATGTTGTCGAAGATGACCTTGGTGGGTCTCCTGACGTGTATGGTGGTGGTCGCGTTGCTGGGATCGAAATAATAGTTATTGGTTATATTGAAGGCGGGGCTGAACTCCACAGCCACGGAGTGAGGTCCGGCAAATGCGTTCTCCGGAACCGTGTAGGTGAACTCATATTCCGAGAAATACCCCTGCGTGGAAGGGAGGGCCGTTGTCTCGGCCACAGGTTGTCCGTCCCAGAACAGCCTCATGGTCTTCGGGCCCATTGAAGTATACTCATAAGATGTATCTTCCACGGTGCCTCTTACAGTGAACTTCTCTCCTACATCTATGAGATCGGAACCGATCACATCCACAGTGGTCTTTGTCTTGTGCCAGATCTCGACATAGAGCCTCTTCTCGTAGCCTCTTCTTGCGATGAAGGCGTTGGTATCCTCGTCGATAAGCCCGTCGCCGTCATCATCCATCGGATTGCCGTTGGCATCGAAACTGAACTCGTCCTCATCAACACCCTCGGGCCATCCCACCTTCGGTATCCCCGGGGCGCCGTCATCAACCACACCGTCCCCGTCATCATCTATACCGTTGCTCTGCCAGAATGCGGCATCGCCATCATCGTCCCTTCCTATCTGCTGAACGGATAACGTATCATAGATGGATTGGGTAAGATTATAGAACTTTGCCCCGTTGATCGTCCATACACCACCGTAGTAGAGACGTAACTCGATGGGATTTGCCACGATGGAAGTTACATTTGCATATAATTTAATTGGATCCGTGTCGTTCCCCAGGAAGGATGAGGGCATGGAGAACCTGCCGGATGTCAGATTTTTTTCCTGATCATCCCATTCTGTCATGAGGTCCGCTTCGAAATATACATCGGTTCCCTCTGCCCACTGCAGGTAGACAAATTCTTTTTCCACCGGCAGATCGCCGGAGTTCCTCTCACCATCGGAATTGTTGTCCTCCAGAAGCAGGCCCTCGATCTGGATCTCATCATTGAAGTAGACCTTCTTGGGTGCTTTCTGGATATACAGAAGAGTGGATGTGTTCACCGCCCCCCTGGAGGGCTCACCGTAGGGCCATTGCCTTCCTTCCTCTTCTCGGGATAGATCGGGGATCGGGTCATTGCCGAATACGGGATCGGCCAACCTGGGACCCGCAACAATCTCCTCGAAGTTCTCCTCGACGTCCGGGATAGGGTCAATGGTTGGACCTTCCTGAACGGCATCTATCGGGTCCACCACTAGGGAAACAGTATCATCCATTCTCCCTGGGTTCGAGCTTACAACGCCAATGAATGATGTGGCTATCATTGCCAACAAAACGAGCATCACCAGGCTCTTTCTCATAGTATACCTCCACTGGTCCAGCATTCATGGTAGATCGCTGAGATAGGACGGTCCCAAAGGGAATGGGTGGGATTGAGCCCCTAACACCGAGTCCGTATTTTAACCTTTGTGTGACGGGACGGTGCTTCGAGATTGCTGGCCCTACCATTTTTCCTTCCTTTGCCCAGCTTGCCTCCAACACACTGGATGGTAACTGTTCCGTCCCATTGATGTTGGTTTTTATAAATATAATTTACTCATGTGAACAAATATCCAGACATGTGTACTTATATACCTGCACCGCAAGACGAACAGGAACGATACCCGTAAAGTCGTGGTTCGCCGTCTAATTTTTTAGAAATATTCTGCCCCCTTCAGGTGAAAGGAGTTCCCGTCATGTTCGTGGGAAGTGATATCCCCATCTGCTTCAGTATCGTTGGACCAACATCTGCGATGGTTCCCTCACCTCCGCGAAGTTCCATCTCCCTGCTGATCCCTTTTCCTGCGTATATCAGGTGAACCGGGTTCGTTGTATGTGCCGTGAACGGGACCTCCTTTTCATAGTTCCACATGTACTCCGCATTCCCGTGGTCTGCAGTAATAAGCAGATGATACCCCATGTCAAGTGCTTTCGGAACGAGCCTGCCCAGGCATCGGTCCACGGTCTCGACAGCCTTTACGGCTGCATTCATCACCCCGGTATGCCCCACCATGTCGGTATTTGCGTAGTTCAACACCCCGAGATCGAAGCTCCTATCATCCAGTTCCTTCAGGACCCTGTCAGTGATCTCCTCTGCCGACATCTCCGGTTGAAGATCATAGGTCTTAACTCCGGGTGAAGGTACCAGAATCCGGTCCTCGTTCCTGTAAGGCTCCTCCCTTCCCCCGCTGTAAAAGAACGTCACATGGGCATATTTCTCCGTCTCTGCCATCCTCAACTGTCTCAAACCGGACGATGATATTATCTCTCCCACCGTCTCCGTTATCTTCTGCTCCTTGAAGGCCACATGAGTGAACATGGTATCGTCATAATCGGTCATGGCAACGAAATAGGGCTTCACGACCTTCGGTCTCACAAAACCATCAAAGAACGGATAGATGAAGGCCTTTGTCATCTGCCTTGCCCTGTCGGGTCTGAAGTTGAAGAATAACACCGTATCCTCATCCCTGACAAGACCCAGTGGCTCTCCCTCCACGTCAACGATCTGAACGGGGCTTATGAATTCGTCCGTTTCGCCCTTTTCGTAAGCCTCCTCAACTGCCCGGACAGGGTCCTCGGACCGGTTCTCCTTGGGAATGATGTAATATTCGAAGGCCTGTTCGGTCCGATCCCAATGGCGGTCCCGGTCCATCGCGAAGAAACGGCCCATTATGGTGGCTATCTTCACGGATCCCTTCCCGTCATTATCCCGGATCCATTCCTGGAGCTCCCTGATATCCCCCAGAGCGGAGTCGGGTGGAACATCCCTCCCATCGGTGATGGCGTGTATCCTTATTTTCCTCACACCCATGTCAATTGCCATTTTTATGAGCCCGTACATGTGGGATATGTGACTGTGTACAC
>JAFGJI010000004.1 GCA_016929175.1 Thermoplasmatota archaeon
CATCATATATCATTGACATGAGACCCGGGCCCAGCTCCACAGAGAGCGGTTCCCCTGTCATCATGACGATCTCCCCGGGAGATATTCCTGCTGTCTCCTCGTAAACCTGGATCGTGGCGATGTCGGAATCAAGCTCGATTATCTCTCCGATGAGTTTTTCGGTCCCTACCGCAACGACATCGTACATCTTCGCCCCGCTCATTCCACTCGCTTTCACAACCGGACCGGCGATCATTTCGATGATGCCGGTGGATCCATTCCCGTGATCAACGCTCATTGGACATTCCTCCTATATCCCCATCGGTGATCAGATCTCTTTCCCCATCTCTTCCAGGGTCCATTCCAACAGCTCTCTTGATCAGTTCCCTGGTCCGTCTATCCTCCCCGGCTCCTGGTATCATCACGGTCACCGGAAGCATCAGACCCTGGACCCTCTTCTCGAAGAGCTGATGGCCCAGGGCTTCACCACAGTCCTGGGACAGTATCATCACACCGTGAACCTCTTTCATCATACGTAAGAACCATTTCTTCAATATATCGACATCCATTCCTTTTTCCCAGATCTGGACCTCTGTAACTCCCGCCAGGTTCAGCCCCAATGCAACATCCTCATCGACCGCAGCACATATACCCGATCTCATAATGCTCCCCCCTGAAGTACGAGTGAAGCCCTTGTCTTTTCAGGGCTCCATCCGGCGAAAGCCCCCTGCAGAAGGGTCCTCAGGTTCTTCATCTCCATCTCTTTCCCGGCCATGTACCTGATGGTTGGACCGATGTTCATTCCGAAGGAATGGGATAAGGAAATGGACCCATCCAGTAGCATCTGGTCCAGAGCGATCTCGACAGCAGTAGGGCCTTTTTCAACAACATCCTTGAAGAATCTTTCCAGATGAGTGCCGTTGAGAACCGAGAGAGCTTCCCTCAGGTTTGATGAATCCGACATCTGCTCCAGCAGCGGCAGTCCAATTGTCCCGCCCCCTGTGAATACCTGCGTCAAGACCTGCTCCCGGGTCCAACCGTTCATTTTCGACCGGACCATGAGCTGGATATTATATCGGTCGGCCAGGATGTTGGAGAATGCCCTGGTGCCTTTCCTGCAGGACCTCGGAAGGCCTTCAAGGTCAAAGATGGTATCCAGAACGTACCTGTCCAGAACAGAATCCAGGTCCTCCAGTCCCGCTCCCGATTCCTTTATCAGAGGCGCGATCACCATGTTCACTGAGTGTCCTTCAAGGAGTTCCACTGCCTGGACAAGGCTGGATGAGCCGAGGAATTGCGTTTCCAGTTCCGGGTCAAGGTATCCTACGGGATACAAGGGCTCCGATCTCCTGCCAACCAGCCTCAGGAGCCGTTTCAGTTCCTCCATTTCCCAGAACTCCATGTAAGCCTTTACAAGAGGTTTGACAACCTTGGGGGAATCCCTGAGAAGCTGGTCGAAGGATGCATGGAACCTGGACATTACCCTTCTGTCCGCTTCTCTGAAGTTCTTCATCTCCTCCTCAGGTGCAAGGTCCCCTTGCAGTGTCTTGATAAGGGATGAGGGGTCGGATACCTCAACGAGAGGTGTCAATTCCTCCCGGGAAACATAAGGGTTTCCTATGGTGGACAACCTGGCATTGTGGTAGGCGAACTGACCCATCATAACGATCTTCCTGATCCCGAATACCGAGACCGCACCGAGGAGGACCGCACCGGCCCCCAGGGCGATGATGAATGGAAAGGTCAGTTGCATATCCAAGCGATCCCACCTACATGTTCTCGAACAGGTCCTCCGCAATGGTCTCTCTTATCCTGTCCTCGTTCCGTTCCATGAGTCCGTGGAAGGTCATATCGGCCAACATGCTGCCGTTCCTGGCGATGGCTATGAAACCACCGAGCAGGTCAGCACCCTTGAACCGGGAAAGGGGTTCACTGTCGATCGTGGACCCTTCGAGGACCCCCTCCACGTGTACCTTCTTTGAAAGGACCTCCTCATCCTTGCTACCAACGGCGTATACGACAGCATCATTACCAAGGCTTTCGAGTGTCCGTGACAGCATGGGGTGGAGATATGCAGCCAGCTCATCCTGGGAAAGCTTCTTTATCCTGCCCCTTATGGCGGACAACGCATCCCAGATGAGTTCCTCCTTGGATGATAGGATAGCCTGCCTGGCCTTTCTCTTTCCATCCGAGATGTAGATGTTCCTGGTCTGCCTGATCTCCTTTTCGAGGTTCCTCTCCATCCCGGCGATCTCATCGTCCACTTCTTTTCTGGATGCGTTCTTGATCCTTGCAGTCTCCGAACCTGCTTCCGATAGTATCTTCCGGCTCTCCATCCTGGCCTCTTCCATGATCCTGTCGATCATATCCTCAATGGCCATTCTTCATCACCTTTTCACCCAAGCATACCGGAAGCTATCAGCAGGAATATTGCCACCAGGAAACCGAATATTGCCATGGTCTCGGACATCACGGTGAAGATCACACCCTGGCCGAAGACCTTGTTGTTCCTGCCAAAAGCGGATGCGGCAGCCGCGGCTGTCATTCCCTGGGGTATGGCCGAGACGCTTGAAAATGCAATGACTATCCCGATGGCGAGTGCACCCCAACCTACATACGGACTCTTCAGAATGGAGAATTCCGGCCCACCCGTCAGGCCAGTGAAGTTCAACACCAGAATGGCAATGAGAAGACCGTAGATACCCTGGGTCATGGGGAGTGCCTGGTACACGATCAGCCTACCGAACTTGTCGGGACGCTCCGCTGCAACTCCGGTCGCTCCGGCCCCGGCGATCCCAATACCGATCGAGGACGTGATGGCGGCAACCCCCATTGCCAGGGCGACCCCTATAAAGACCAGCATCCGGTTATCCTTCACCACCTGCGAATCCTCCCTGTTCTGAGGGTCGGTATACCCAAGGAACTCCTCTATGTTCGTCATTCCGTCATCATCGAGGTCCAATGATGCATCGTTCGTGGTATTGTCGAGACCATTGGCGGTTTCCCAATCGTCATCCATTCCGTCATGGTCCTTGTCGACCACAGGGGCCCTTTCCGCAGATGCCGCCATCGTGCAGGTAAGAACGGCGATCATTCCCAAAACTAGCAGTCCTACCACGAGAAGTGGTTTTCTGTTCATTGACAATTCCTCCATATCGTTATTCCAGATGATATGATCGAGATGTGGTCCATGGCGGTCATCATTCACCCCCCGCAGCGGCATCGTCGCCGACCATGGTATATTCCCGTTCTCTACCGAACGGAGTGAAGAGTTCCCCGCCCCCCTCAAAGAACCTTGAAAAGAACTCCACGAACTGAAGTCTGACAGAATGAACAGCTGCACCGAGGGTCTGGAGAAGCAGGTTGAACACATGAAGGAAGACAAGCAGGATAACAACCAGTGGGATCATTGCCGCATGTATGTCCACAAGCATCTCGCCGACAATATTGAAAGCCATCGCAAGGCCGAATGTCGAAAGACCCAGGGCGAGTATCCTCGTGTAGGATATCCAGTCTCCGACCAGCCCCTCGATATTGAAGAGGAACATGGCCCCAACCTCGAAGATCAGGAGAACGGCTCCTGAAATGAAGGTTGCAGCACCAATGACCGTGAGAATGGTGTTCAGTTCCCACCATCCTATAAGTATCGCACCTATGAATATCACGGCACCAACCTGGACCAGGGCCCAGGAAATGGTTCCCTTGACAAATCCCCAGAGGTCCTTCTTCCTCAATCTGTCCACGCCTAAAAGGATGAATCCGAGGTTGAGCTGCGCCAGTCCGAGGTACAGGGAAACCTGAAACAGGAGCATGGGGTCCTTTAGTGTATTGTATGGGAGCTGATATCCACCAATGGTTAGCGAGAAAAGGGGTTTCAACGGGTCCCCGAAGAACAATCTGGGCACCAGGTCCCCGAAGAAGGCTCCCATCCAGATACCTGCGATCGTTGTTGAGATGCCCATCAGTATCCCGAGGGCGCCTATGTTTCTGAGGAACGTGCTTTTCTCTCCTTTGAAGTATATGTATATGGATGGCAGCAGAAGAAGAATGCCATATCCTGCGTCTCCCAGCATCAGGCCGAAGAAGAGTATGAAGGGAATGGATATCCACATGCTCGGGTCTATTTCGTTGTATCTTGGGGTCGAGAATGTCAATGTCAGGGGTTCGAAGAGCCGGGAGAACCTGCCGTTCCTGAGCTTGGTTGGCACCTTGTTATCACTTATCTCATCTCCTGTGGGGTCCCTCTCCTCCATGTGGTATCTGTCATTGACAAGGTCATTCAGTAGGGACCGGAGCTCCACCACCCTGTCGGCTTCTACGAAACCGGATATCCGGTTGGTATAGGCGGTTCCTTCCAGTATCGAGGCGGCATTGGACTTCTCCATCTCTATCTCTGCGGCCTCTCTCCAGGCCATAGCTAGGGGAAGAAGCCTGTCTGCCATCTCCGCTCCCCTTGACCCAAGCAGCACGCGTTCGGTATCAAAACGGTCATCCATCTCTTCCAGTTCCCTGATGATCTGTAAGATCGGGAGACCCAGTAGTTTTGTTGACCCTGTGGTCCTCTTCAGGAAATCCTTCAGCCGCGGGATATCGAGATTGATCTCGGAGAAAAGGCGCCCTCTGATCATCCCCTCCACTTCCTTTGCGTTGCCTCGGGTATATAGTATCCTGACCGATTGGATCCTCTCTTTTTTGTCAAGCAGCGACCCCTGGACCTCGGCCTTGACCTTTGAAAGTTCAGAGGTAAGGTCAAGAAAGCGCCTGGTCGTCCCGACCTTCACTATCGTTCTGCTCAGGGACGACATCGCCAGAAGGTCCAGGTCCAGGCCGGTCAACATGGTGAGCCTTTCCTTCATTTCCGATATGTATTCCCTGTCATCGTCAATGCGTTCGAATTCCTTTCTGAGAGGCCCCATCTCGGCCTCTGCATCCTTAAGGAAGGATATGGATCGCTTCACCACATCTGCGGGGTTAACGGGGATCCTCTCTCTATCCGGGACCTCCAGAAGGGTTAACAGGCCTCTTTTTTCATCTTTCAATGGCTCCAGGAAGTCCACCAGTTTGTCCAATCGGCTCTTGATCTCGAGAAGGTCCTTTCTATAGAATGGCTCCCTCTTCGCATTCTCATCATGGACCTGCAGGATGCGGGAATCGTACAAATTGTCCATGATACCGACGAGATCCGATCCCATCATGTAGATGTCGATCCATTTCATCCTTTTTGGATACAAAGAAAGACCCCTTCCTGCATCACTGGCCCCCGAGCAGCATCTTCAATACCTGATCCATCGCCCTCGGGATCCCTGATCTCATTCTACCGTCAAGACCCCTGGCAACCTCGATGCCGTCGTTCCTTATCTTCTCTGCTTCCTTCTGCGCCTCCATTTCGGAGGCGCTCAAGGCTCTTTTCCTTCGATCCTGGAAATCTTTCAGCCTCGCGTCCTTATCCTTCCTTGCCTCATTCTCAGCCGTCTCGATGATAACCCTTGCCTGTTCCCTCGCCTTCTCGACGATGGAATTTGCTTCCTTTTCAGCTTTCATCAGTTCATCAAGGGCTCCGTCTCCCATTTTTCCACCACCGGGAGAAATTAGCTCCACGCACCGCCCTAATGAATCGTATTACTTAACCCTTGTCGTGGAACATCTCTGGTGCTCCGGTCCTCTCATGGCGAGTGGGAAGAATGAAATGGGAGAAAAAATGGGAAAGAGATTATTAATGAAAATACCATTATCCCCGACATAACGAGATTGGATAATAAAGACCTAGTGTCCAGTGATAAATGAAAGGAAACGTTTATAGACAGGTTGAGATTTTGGAAACGAGGAGGTAGTTCGGGTTTGGGAACTTCTGGCGAAGAGAACGATCCAATGGTGCAGAAATTGGAAATGGTCCTAAAGAAGGGAGAAATGGTCATCTCCGTACTGGAAAAGAAAGGTGTTATAACGACCGATATCAAGGTCCAGATGGAAAAAGCAAAGACCTTCTTTTCCAACGGTGATCTCACCGAAGCATACAGAATTGCCCAGCAATGTGTGGGAGAGCTGCTTCGAATGAAGGATATTCCGGAAGCGGCCCCGGCCGGTGTATCGACAAGGAGAGGGAAGGGAGTTTATGCGCTCATAAGGGACAACACGGAAGAGATGAACAAGAGGCTTGAGGAGTGGAGGACCATCACGGAGGGTTGGAGGGATAAGGGGTATTCTTTCGAGGATGAGGCCAGCCTGTTCCACAGGGATTTCGACGAGATCGAGAAAAGATTCATATCTATAGGTGGCCAGATAGAGAAAGCCGAGATAATTAGGGGAAAGATCAACCGAATGCGTGATGAGTTCATAGATGTGGGCAGTAGCTACAAGAAGAAAATAGACGAGGTTGAAAATGCGACGTTCAGGCTGGACAGGCTGGACAATATCGAAAGGCGGCTCTCTTCTCTGGAAACCACCCTGAGGTCCGTGAAGGACAGGTTCACCACGATGAGGAACAGGATAAGCAGGTTCAACAGACAGGGTCTGAACACCTCATCGCTCGTTGATATGCTTGAAAACGATGAGGATCTGGATTATCTCGAAAAGCAGTTCAACATATACGAGAGCAATGTCGAGTTCCTTCTCAAGGAGAAGCAGAAATTGAAAGCGTTCAGTGATGACCCGATGGCAGGGAAGTTCCAGAAGAAGTTCAACGACATAGAAAGGATCATAGATGACCCATGGAAGCTGGACCAGGTAGTCGAAAAGATGCTTTCTTTGGAAAAGGACCTGAGCAGTGCAAAAGAGGATAAGAAGAGAAGGTCGGAGGAGGACAAGCGAAGGGACGAGATAAAGAAGAGCCTTGAAAAGTACATCGATGAGGGTTTCAAGGTCGATATGGTATCCCAGCTGCTTGATGAAGACATCAATCTGCTGGAGGAGGAGTTCGATATCTTTCTGAGACAGACTGCAAAGCTAAGGTCGCTCAAGGAAAGACTCTTCAAGTTGGATGCCACAGGTTTCGAGGATGATGTTTCCAGGATCTCCACGAAGCTTTTCGATCCGACGAACATCGAAGCTGTCGAAAGCGAGCTGGAGCATTTGAAGGAGATGATCCAGGAACAGAAGGTCCGGTCCCAGCGCATCGAGGATGCGATCAAGGAATGGACCCGTTTGGGTTTCAAGGTCTCCAACCTTGAAAACGCCCTCAAGAAGGACATGGATCTTGCCATGGAGATCTATGAGGATTATTCGGTGAAGATAAAGGAGCTGATGGAGTTCGACTCGAGGCTCCAGGGGATCAAACACAGGGACCTCGAAGACATGGTCCGCAAGGTTCAAATGAAGATCAGGAGCCCTGAATTTATCGAAACGATCCGAAAGGAAATGGCCATAATAGATGGATCTCTCAACAAGATGGAAGGTCTTCGGGCCAAGAGAAAGGAGTTCAACGATCTCCTTAAAGGGTGGCGTGCACAGGGATACAAAATGGACTGCATACTTCCCAGGATGAGGAAAGAGGAAACTGTGGAAGGACTCGAAGATATAATCGTAAAATGTTCCGGGGCGATCGAAACCCTTGCATCCATAAAGAACTCCCTCGCCTCGGAGGAAAGAGGGTGGTTTCCCCAGGAAGAGCAGTTCATCAGGGAAAATATCATGGATCCCGAAAGGTCCGAGGAGGTTCTCGGAGCCTTCACAAGGCTCAAGAACCTTAACATAAGGGAGGAGAAGAAACGGGGAGAGATCTCAAGGAAGCTCAAGGAGCTGACAACACGCGGGATAGACATCTCGAGGATCGAACCGTTCCTCATCGTTGACAAGGAAACACTGGATAAAGAGTATGATGTGTTCAAGGAGAATGTCAAGGAACTGCTGACCCTCAAGGCCGGTCTTCTCAAGGAAGCAAAGCTCAATAATGATAATGAAAAGGAGTTGTTCGCAAAGAGCCTCAATGATCCATATTCCCTGGAATCGTACAAAGCAAAGATAAATGGTACTGATCGGAAACCCCAAACATCGGACCAAGGAGAGACACGGGGGGTACCAACGGAAAAGATACATGAGCTAAAGGAGAATGGAAAGACCGCCTACAGGCAGAAAAGGTACAACGATTCTTTGAGATCCTTCGAAAATGTTCTGTCAATTGACCCCTCCGATAAAGAGGCCAGGTTCTACCTGAAGAAGGTAATGCTCAAGCTCAAGAACCTGTCAAAGGACAAAAAAACGGACCATGAGGAACAAAAGGTGACCTCATCACCCGGGGAAACACCTCCTTCAAAAGACAGGGAAGCTGAAAAACCGGAGGATAATGGCGGGGACCCCAACTGCCTCTCGTGCAAGGGTACCGGAAAATGCATATGGTGTGAAGGAACCGGAAAGTGTTCCACATGCGGAGGTACGGGGAATTATCTCGGTGAAACGTGCCATTCATGCAACAAGACAGGCGAATGCAACGTCTGCAAGGGGACAGGTAAATGTAGTTGGTGCAGTATCTGACGATGGTGTATGTTGAATGTACCGGATCACTGCATCCTCGATTCTGATCGCGGTCCTGTTCTTTTCCTTTCCGATCGCTGGACAATGCAGCATTACTCCCGACGGGAGTCCCTTCTACGATCAGGTGATCATGTGGGATGGCGAGGATGTTGTGGACAGAAATGTCTCGTTCAACGATACGCTGTTCATCGATGGTAACATGAGGATCGTCAATTCGACAGTTGTCATGAATGGAAGGGGAATGGTCCTGAACCGCTCATCGACCCTTACGGTGGTCAATTCCGTTCTGACCTCGGGATCACCTGATCACGGATTCTTCATGGACATGAAGGGAAGGGTGACGCTGGAGAACGTCACGATCGAGGGTTGCATCGATGAGGAGACCGGTTATTTCGGGATCTATCTTTCCGATACCTTATTTCACGCAAAGCATCTGAAAATGAAGAGGTCGGGCATGATCAGGAGCGAAGGGGGCAGCATGGTCCTGGACAGCTCCGTTATCAACGGGATCATGTCCTATTACGGAAATATGACGATCAAGGACCTGATCATAGACGAGACGGGTGTGAACCATTACGGTCAGGGACGGATAGACATCATAAACACAAGGGTCTTCTCGAGCATTCCCTACACCCAGACAGCAGGATTATCCTTTGTAGAGGGCCCGGACGTAAGCATTGACGGGCTTGAGGTGACGGGATCATTCAATGCGGGGGTGTACCTCGATACCGGATCGATATCGGTCGAGGACGCATTGATCGATATCCCTGGAGGTATCTTCGGTCTGAGTGCGTCCGATTCGATGGTCGGAGGCCTGACGAACCTGACCATAACGGGCCCGGAAACGGGGATCGGACTTTACCAATGCAACTTCGAAGGAGCCCTATCATCAAGCGTGATCGAGGCATCCCATATCGGTATCGATCTGCACGGGAACGGACCTATATCGATACGTGACTCCTCCGTAGCGGGTTCTTCCTACGGGATGGTCGCATCAGCCCCTTTCAAGATCGAGGACAGCCTTTTCAAAGATAATGAAGTGTGCCTCCTCATCGAAGATGGATCGGCCGTGAACGTCACCGGCTGCAGGTTCCAGGATTTTAGACAGTGGGCAATCGAGGACG
>JAFGJI010000182.1 GCA_016929175.1 Thermoplasmatota archaeon
AAGTTCGCCGAGGCATATCATCTGATCATGCAGAAGGTACCGCTTCCCGGCACACTTGGCAGGATATGCTACCACCCGTGTGAGACGGAATGCAACAGGAAGGACCTTGGAGGTTCTGTCTCCATCTGCGCCGTAAGAAGAACCATAGCCGATCACATCCACGAATACCCCTCCGAGCTGAAGAACTACCTGGATGCGAGAAAGGAACACCTATCGGGCCGTGAAGACCCGTTCGCTCTCCCGATCAGAGGGAACGGGAGGAAAGTGGCCATTGTCGGAGCCGGCCCCATGGGGCTCACGGCAGCCCTGGACCTGAGCAGGATGGGATATAAACCCGTCATATTCGATGCCTCCGACAGGGCTGGCGGGATGCTGCAATTCGGCATCCCTTCCTACAGGCTGCCGAAGGACTACCTGCAGAATGAGATCTCCATGCTCCTCGGGGAAGGAGGCATCGAGACCAGGTTCAGTACAAGACTTGGCAGCGATATCTCCATTTCCTCTCTGCGGGATGATGGATACGATTCGGTCCTGCTCGGACTTGGAGCGCAGAAGAGCAGGGGTCTTGACCTTGAAGGCATGGATTCAAGGGAAGTTCTACTCGGGGTTGACTTCCTTCGAATGCTCAACTCAGGCGAGGTGAAGAAAAGCCATTTCAAGGATGACGTCGTGATCGTCGTCGGTGGAGGGAACGTCGCCATCGACGTGGCTCGATCCTCGCTCAGGCTCGGTGCAAATGAGGTACACCTCGTCTGCCTGGAGAAGGAAGCTGAGATGCCGGCACACAGATGGGAGGTGGAGATGGCGCTTGAGGAAGGTTTGCAGCTCCACACCTGCCTCGGACCCGGAGGATTGGTCCTTGACAAGGGAAAGGTCCGTGGACTGGACTGCATGGAGTGCACCTCCGTCTTCGACAAGGACCGCAGGTTCTCCCCTACATTCAACAAGGAATGCAGACAGAGCATAAAAGGGACCAAGCTCATAGTGGCCATTGGCCAGGCCCCGGACGCTGTTTTTCTGGAGAAAGAAGGCATCAAACTGACCAGGGGTGGATGGATAGAAGCTGACAGGGTGACCCTTCAGACGTCCCTCCCCTACGTATTCGCGGGGGGGGACATCGCATCCGGCCCTGCCTCCGCGGTCGAGGCCATCGGGGCGGGGCACAGGGCCGCTGTTTCCATTGACCGATTCCTCAACGGTGAGGAACTCGTGGAGGGACGCGAAGCCCCTGCACGGGAAGGTGCCCCTGTGCCAGAACGGGCGGACAAGGTATGGGGGGACCGGGCCGTCACTCCTATGCTTTCTGTCGAGGAGCGTATCGGGGATTTCAACGAGGTGGAGTTGACGCTTCCCAGGGAAACTGCTGTCGCTGAAGCCCTGAGATGTCTCAGCTGCAGTGACTGCAGTGAATGCATGCAGTGCGTGGAACACTGCCAGAAAGGGGCGATCGACCACGATATGACAGCTGGTAGCCGGACCGTCGAGGTGGGAGCCGTCATACTATCCCCCGGTTTCGATAGCTACAGGCCCCCCTTCGGCGACAGCCTTGGTTACGGCATCTATCCCAACGTCCTGACATCGATCGAGTTCGAGAGGATGCTCTCGGCATCCGGGCCTTACAAAGGTCATGTCAAACGGATATCCGACGGGAAGGAACCGAAGAAGGTGGCATGGCTCCAGTGTGTAGGTTCCCGGGATGAGAGCTGCGACCATCTCTACTGCTCCTCCGTGTGCTGCATGTATGCTGTCAAGGAAGCGGTGATCGCCAAGGAGCACGTACCGGGGCTTGACACCCATATCTACTTCATGGATATGAGGTCCTTCGGAAAGGATTTTGATAAGTACTACGAAAGGGCCCAGAACGAGTACGGCGTCGTCTTCAGGAGGAGCCGCATTCCGAGGATAGAGCAGGACCGGAGGACAAAGGACCTCACTTTGAGGTTTGTGGATGATGATGGGTCGGTCCGGACCGAGTCGTACAACATGGTGGTGCTCTCGGTAGGACTGCAGCCCTGCAGTGCCCTTGGTAACCTCTCAGAAGCCGTTGAAGTGAACCTCAATGAATACGGGTTCATCGAGACCGACCCCTATGACCAGGTGGTGACCTCGAGGGAGGGGGTCTATGCTTCGGGTGCGGTCACGGAACCCAAGGACATCCCCGAGAGCGTGACCCAGGCGTCCGCAGCCGCGGCCTCGGCCGCCGGGATGATCTCCGATGCAAGGGGCACCATGGTCACTGTAAGGGAGTACCCAAGGGAAAGGGACGTTCACAACGATGTCCCCAGAATAGGGGCATTCATCTGCCACTGCGGTATAAACATCGCCGGGGTCATCGATGTCAAGGAAGTGGTGGAGTACGCAAGGACCCTGCCCTATGTGGTCCATGCGGATGATGAGACCTTCACATGCTCGGCGGATTCCCTCGAGCGTATGAAGGAGAGGATCATGGACCTTGGCCTCAACAGGGTGGTCGTTGCCTCCTGCACACCCAGGACACACGAGCCTCTGTTCCAGGACACCCTCAAGGAGGCAGGTCTGAACCCGCATCTCTTCGAGATGGTGAACCTTCGGGACCAGAACTCCTGGGTCCACAGGAACTACCCTGAAATGGCGACCCGGAAGGCAAAGGAAAGCGTCAGAATGGGGATCGCGAAGGTAACGGAACTCTACGCGGTCTCCCATCAGAAGGTTCCCGTCATCCCCGAAGCACTGGTCATCGGCGGGGGAATAGCCGGGATGTCCTCTGCGGTCTCCATGGCGGAGCAGGGGTTCAGGGTGCATCTGGTGGAGCGGTCCAATGAACTCGGCGGGATGCTCCGGGACATACACCTGGGCGTCCGGAACGAGGAACCGCAGGAACTGATGAATGAAACCATCAGGAAGGTCCTGGAGCATCCCCTGATCGATGTCCGCACCTCCACGGAACTTCAGGAGATCACGGGTTATGTGGGCA
>JAFGJI010000183.1 GCA_016929175.1 Thermoplasmatota archaeon
ATCCCCATTCCCGTGTCATCCGAGGGGTCTATGTATACGAGCTCGTAATCGAAGGGAACGAGATAGTCCCCCGGTGGCAGCATCCTTGCGATGGATATCGCGGGAAATGATGCGGTGACTGCTTCGCCCTCTGCAAGTTCTCCGGTCTCGAACTGCAGGGGTGGATAGACCTTCTGTGCATGATCGTCCTCATCATAGTAGAAATCTTTCTGCTGGAGGAACATGGATGAATCGAGGTCCAATCGTATCTTTGCCGAAAGGAGAGGAACGTTCCCCGAATTGATGAATTTCACACTAACTGACTCCTCCGTGGTCTTCTGGGTTATGACGAATGTTGGAACTGTCATGTCTTGTGTGTCGGGACCGATAAGAAGAGGTGTAGGAGCAACGGAAAAACTGATAGTGTAAGGTCCTTCGTATATGAACAGTTCATCAACATTGTATTTGAAGCTGACCTGACCCGAATATTCACCTGGTGGGGTGAATTCGGAAATATCGACCTTCCACATGGGGGTCCTCGTCGATGAGAACGATGCGAGACCCAGGACCGCGTTATCGATGCTGAAATGTTCGGAGGGAAGTGTGAGTTCCATCTCGAAGTTCTGCATGGCAGGACCCTGGGGGCCGATGCTGTTTCCTATGAATGTAAGATATTTTGATCCTGCATATATGGGGCAGTAACCTGATTCGTATCCGCTTAGGGTCATCTCATCGGAAGCTCCCGATACGTAACTGGACACGAAGAAAGATATCTCCACCTCCTCGGAAAAGCTAAGCCAGGTATAACCCGAGGGATCGGTAGAAGAGAAACCCAACTGGACCCTTCCAGTTATCTGGACAGGAAGCTTGTAGTATCCTTCCTTTATTCCCTGGGCTTTGATGTACATCTCAAAATTTTCATTATGATCGTTCCTGTAGTAGATCTGTGAATAGGAGATATTATATCCCCGGGCATTCGGCCCGTTGTAAGGGGTCAATGACCCCGCTTCCAGTTCACTTACCAGGTTGCTCTGTATGGTACCCTCGGAGTCCGTCACCTTGTTGGCAAGGATGGAAAGCTTGACGTAGTAAAGGTCATCGTGAAGATAGTAATTCGAATCCCCCTTCCATTCCTCTCCTCCATATACATTGTTCACATTTATTCTGAATTCCACATTGCTTCCAATGTAATGCGAGTTCAGACCGCTGGCAGAGACCGATGAGTACTGTGTCGCTCTCGTTGGGGGTCCAGCAATATCCTCATGTCCGCCGCATGGTCCTATCATTAGTAACAATGATGACAGGATCAAGATCATACAAACTGATATGGCAATGGTCGGTCTTTCATTAATATTCATTTCTTCACCTCCAGTATCCCATCCGCAATATTGCGGATGACATACAACGACTTTCAAATAATTAAGTTATTGCAGGCCAACTTTCGTCCGATGAGAAAGGCCTCCAAACCATCTACCGGGTGTTCCTGGCAACAAGATAGATGCCGAAAAGAACGATCGGGCCCCCAATGATCGCCCCCCACCCTGGCATCTCCGCAAGGATAAGCACTGCCAGGATCGTTGAACCGACCGGTTCCCCCAGTAAAGACACGGATACGAAGGTGGGAGACACGTATCTCAACGCCCAGTTGTAGATCGTATGCCCTGCCAGCATGGGTCCCGCTGCGAGTCCGAAGAGGATGAGATATTCGGTGGGAGAATCGGAAAGGAAACGAACTCCGCCCACAAATATCGCTATAAGAAGGAAAAGGGCGGCCCACAGATAGACTATGAAGGCATATCCCGGAAGGGATATGTCCTTTCTGAAGCGGGAACCCGCGAGAATGTATATGCCGGCCATTACGGCACCTCCAAGTGCCAGAAGGTTTCCGGTAAGGGTCTTGAAGGACATGGTAAGGTCGCCTGCAATGAGTAAAAAAGATCCTGCCAGAGCTATGATCATTCCAAGAACCGCCTTTGCATTGAGCTTCTCATTGAACAGGGATACCGATATGATCGCCACGAAAAGCGGATGCGTTGTGACGAGAACAACGGAGCTCGATACCCTGGTCATCTGGAAGGACCATATCCACATGGCAAAATGCAGAGCGAGGGCAAGACCCACAAGACCCAACTGAAAGAACCTCTTCCTTCCTATGGTGAACCTCTCAGAGCGGATGGTCCATATGAAGAATGGAAGCAGTATCGAATCGGCGATGAGCAGCCTCCATGCGGCGATCGCGAGAGGGTGGCTGGTAGAGAGCTTGATAAGGATCGCGGCGATCGAAACAGCTGCCATGGCGACGAATATCCATATCCTGGAATTGGACCTGTTGAACAGCTTTCCGATACCATCTCGATCATTTCCACCCATTGAAGGTTGCAACATGGACGCGGTTATATAATACGTTCCAGAATACCCCGTCGATGAGCGTACCCGAGCTTTACCCTGGACCCTGGACCATCAGAAGGGAGGCAACATCGCTGAACGTGGAGCATCCTATCATCGCCGGCCCGATGGCAGGTTGCCTCGACCCACCGTTCAGAATGGTCCTGCATCGGCTGGGGTGTCCGCTCTCCTTTACCGAGATGATCTCTGCGAGGGCCGTTTTCGAAGGGACGGGCAGGACGAGGAGGCTCTTCTCCTGGGTACCTGACCAGGGATGGTCCGGTGCTCAGATCTTCGGGTCGGATCCAGCTTATCTTGCCCATGCTGCTTCCGAGATGGAGAAGGCAGGACATCACATGATCGACCTGAATGCTGGATGCCCCAAGAGAAAGGTCTGCCGCACCGGCGCCGGGAGCTCCTTGTTGAAAGACCCCGGGAACCTGATGAAATGTATCGGCTCCATCCTTGATGCCGTAAAGGCCCCGGTGGGTATCAAGATGAGGATGGGGGTGCATCATCTTGAGGAGCATTCACTGAAGGATCTTGTATCCGACCTCCAGAGCATCGGCCTGTCGTATATCGCCATGCATCCAAGGACAATGGTCCAGCAGTACTCGGGGAAGGTGGACAGGGAATTGATATCCAGACTTGGAGGATGGATCGATATAC
Source organism: Thermoplasmatota archaeon (assembly GCA_016929175.1). Taxonomy (GTDB): domain Archaea; phylum Thermoplasmatota; class Penumbrarchaeia; order Penumbrarchaeales; family Penumbrarchaeaceae; genus JAFGLL01. The sequence goes on from JAFGJI010000183.1 coordinate 3,034, forward strand.
CACTGATAGCATCGGGCGATGTCAGATCTTCCGATGATGTGAGAGATTACCTTGAGAGAGGTGCAACGGCAGTCATGGTGGCCCGCGGTCATCTGGGGGACCCCACCTGGACCGCGCGCACCCTGAACGCTTTAGGATCCGAAGCCAGGGACGACAGGTTCCCTGAAACAAAAGCTCAGCTCCTCCATCATCTCTCCCTGATGAAAGAACATCTGGGCTTCTCTTTGGATTGGTACGGGGAGAAGAGAGGGATCGTGGAGTTCAGACCTCATTTTGGGTGGTACATAAGAAAGTTCGGAGGAAGGAGGGAATACCGCCAGAAAGTGTATTCACTTACCACCAGAGAGGAGGCACTGATGCTAGCGGACGGGGTATTTCATGATTGGAGCAGGACCCTTGCGGGATGATTAACATTTTATAACCCAGTAGATGATAGGGGCTCAGGCGGAACTGTGATCTCCGCATAGAGGTGTTCCCATGACGGACCGAAATGGCCGTATCCCCACTCTGATCTTGACAGCTCTTCTTGCAGGCTCGGCTTTATTCGTAATGTTCGGCCTCGAAAATGGAACATCCTCCGATCCGGACGCTCCAGCGAGGGGCACCAGACACTACCTGAGCGATACCTTTACCATGAACTTCGACTGGAAGCCCGAGGACCTCTGGCTTGTTGTGTTCGTTCAGAACAACGATCAATATCCGGGGCCGGATATCAACAACAATGACAGATACTATAATTACATGGAGGTTGCCAACTCCTACATGTTCCCCGTTGATGCCAACCAGTATTCCTCAGGGGCCGAAAGGCGTCCCCTGGTGGAGCTTTTCACTGCCATTGACTGCTATTACTGCCCGAGCGCCGAGGAGTCCCTGGACAGGATCTTCCAGGACAGGGGGGAGAACGAGATCTCCCTTGTTGAATACCACAGGGCGCTTCAGCCAGGCAACGACCCCTTCGAGAACGGAGGATCGGGGAAGCAGTTCGATATCTACGATGTCACTGCCACACCCACGGTCATTTTTGACGGCGTGAGGGGGAGGGCGGGAGGAGATGTGTCCGTGAACAGCCCGACGCTGGTGAACGCTTACAACGGTGTGATAGACAGGCTTTCCATATACGATCCTTACGTCTTCATCCAGGGCTCCGCCTCCACCAGCGGGGACCAGATGTCCTTCAATGTCAGCTTCGAGGTGATCGATGCGCTTCCGCGCGGCAACTGGGTGCTCAAGGCCATGGTCGTCGAGGACATGCAGAATGATGACAGGGGGGCGACCCTGAGGTTCACTCACAGAAGAACGTTCACAAAGCTCTTCGACACACTTCAGGCCGACCATCCGCTGGTAACGCTCGACCTGGAAGCCACATATTCCGGGATAAACGTCAACAAGGTCATGGGCGACCTGGATCTGTACTTCTCTGCAAGTGATCCACAGGATGGGACTTCGATAACGGTGGACCTCGAATATGCAGTTGCGGGGAACAGATGGGAGACACTTGAGAACGGAATATCGAATACCGGAAAGTATACTCTCGATACGACCACCATCCCGGACAGCAATTACTGGTTCAGGATAGTCGCGGAGGATACGGATGGAAATCGTGTCATTTCCGGCAACTACTACATTCTGACGGTCAACAATCCCGATCTCCCGGTCATCGAGCTGCTCACCCCCAAGGAAGGAGCATCCCTTTCCGGTCTGGCTGACGTCAAATGGAACTCATCGGACGATGAGGACCAAGTTAATGATCTGCGGGTCAACATCTCCGTGTCCGATGACATGGGCACCACATGGGAGGTCATGACCTACGACCAGATAACCGGAACGGATTTCATTGCCAACACTGGGCTTTTCAGGTTGAACACCCATCTTTTCAAGGACCTCCCGAACTATATCCTCAAGGTCCAGCTTAAAGACAGCGACAATATGATCACCGAGGCTGTATCTGGAGTGTTCGAGATATACAACAATGATCCGCCCGAGGCCTGGATACTGTATCCCCTGACCGATCAGGTAGTTGCGGGAACCCTTGATGTGGGCTGGAAGGTCCAGGACCAGGAGGACCAGGCCTGGGGAATGGTCGGCAGCATGATGGGTAACTTTTCCGTCAAGATCAAGGGTGATGACAGGTGGAAGACAATATTCCTTGACAATCTTGACCCCGCCATGGAGAACAAGACCTTCGATACATCGGACCTCCTTGGGGATGGGGAATACACCCTTCGTTTCACCGTTGAGGATTCGAGGGGAATGAGTGCTTACACCGAAAGGAGGTTCCATGTCTACGACCCGGATGCTCCTGTCTTCGGATCCCCGATCGAGGGGCCTCAGGAAGCGGACGATCTCAGGGAAGATGTCCTTACCATATCCTGGAATGCCACCGATCCCGATCCCGATGAATCCCTGACCTTCAGGATAGACATCACGCCCGCCCTGGAAGTGAACTGGACGACGGTTGCCGCCGGGATCACGGGGAATTCCTACGACCTCGACCTCACTGCCTTCGATGAGGGCAGGTACAGGCTCAGGATCACGGCCGTTGATGACAGCCCCCTGAGACTGTCCACTCAGATAGAATACGGACCGTTCTATTACAATGCACCCGAGGCTCCGGAATTGATCTGGCTCTATCCGGAAGAGGGCTTCAACGGAACCATAGACGACGAGGACGGGGCCGCGAACCTCACCAAGGTCTTCAATATCGGCCTCCTCTGGTCAGGATCGGACCCGGACGGTGACAACGTTACCTACACCCTATACTGGAAGACCGAGGGAAGCAGTGAATGGTCCCTCCTGAAGAAGGAAATAACGGGAACCGCATACTTATGGAACGTCACCTCTTTCGAGGACGGAAGCTACCTCCTGAGGCTCGTTGCCAGGGATTCCTCTTCCAGACACCTTACCACCGAAGCTATGATCGGCCCCTTTACCATAGATATCCCTTGGTATCCTCCGGAAAGTGGCGATGACGATACTGATGATGACCTTCTTACTGACACCGATTCAGAGCTGAACCTCGGGTTGATCGCGGGGATCGCCGTGGGAAGTATCGTCGTCGTTCTGGTCCTGGTCATACTGGTCCTGCTCGTGCTGAACAAGACCACCAGGAAGAAGGCGGACGAGACCCCTGTTATGCCCACCGAGGATGATGTCGATCTGACAATCCCCGATTTCGACAGACCCTATGCAAGATCATCACAGGTGTATTCCGGCCAGGCAGTATCCCAGGGACCTTATGCC
>JAFGJI010000184.1 GCA_016929175.1 Thermoplasmatota archaeon
ATGGGACAGGCACGGGGATGCAGGGCGGTACCCAGATAATAGACGGAAATGTGGAGGGTGATCTGGGAGCTTCGATGTCCGAAGGCACTCTGATAGTGACCGGCGATGTGAAAGGAGAACTGTGTCCCGGAGCCCATGGTGGCACCGTTTACATCTGCGGGAAGGCAGGATCGGGTCTCGAGAACGTCGAGACCGTGGAAATGACCTCCAGGGATAATGCCCGCTTGGCCAAATATTTCGATCATTACGGAATATCCGCCCAGCCTGCCACGATGAGGAAGTACAGGGGAGGTGTTGTTCTATGAAGGAGCAGCAAGCCCCCGTCGATCTGGAAATGATCCTTGAAAAGATGGATGATATGAAAAGGATGCGGGGATCGGGGAATACTCTCGGAACCGTGCATCTGCGGACCTCGATCCTGCACGGGCTTGCGAAGAACAGAGGTAATGTTTCGATCAAGTTGGGAAGAAAGGATCGGGATGTTAGACCTGAACTACCCGTTCCGTTCCTCACGACAGCTTCACTCATGGAGCATCTTCCCGACAACGCAAGGCTCGGAATAGCACTCGGACAGGCAATGTCCGGCATACCGATAAACATCTATCCTGGAACCCCCGGGGAGATCGATGAAATACTGAAGATACACACCCCCATGACGATGGCCGTTTTTGGCCCTGTAAGGACCGGCCTGGATATTGGACGGCTAAGATCTGCGAACCTCATTGAGATAGAGATCGTCGAGAAGAATGGCCCCGTAAAGGGTTTGGTACCGGAGGTTCGGAAGGGCAAGGACATCATCAGACTTGTGGATATGCTGAGGGAGTTGTCCGATGTTCCAAGGCTCATGAGCATCGATCATCGTGAACTCAATTCTGATATCGATTTCTATCTCGTATCGGAATTGGACATCATCGGATTGAGATGCGAACCGCCTCCCTACGGTTCCTGCGATGAAGGCATGATGCTCGCTTCAGTTACGGCCCTTGTTCGACAGATGGATGTGTTCAAGAACAGGGAAAAGGGCGTATTGGTGATGTTGAACGGTGATCTGAGGACCCCGGAGGATATGGTCAAATTGATGGCACTTGGCGTGGACCTGATCTGCCTGGACCATCTTACCATGGAATTCCTGAAAGCATACCTCCATGCAAAGTTCGATATACCAATGGACATCAATATCGATCTGAAAGAACGTGATGACGGCTTCGACTGGGCCGAGATCGGTGAGTTGTACAGCGAATTGATGACATCTCTCTCCGAAGGTTTGAGGGACACTCTTGCAGGATACAACATCGCATCGCTCTCAGAGCTTGGGCCGGAAAGGCTAGTAACTACAGATTACAACACTTCTTCTCTGACCGGAATACCACTAGCCGGCTTCGACGCTCCTGTTCCCTTCTGGAGGCACAGGTCATAACAATCTGTACTCCACCCTGAGCTTCCCGGCCCCCTTTGACTTTCTCTTCAGGATATCTATTCCCACAAGCTCCGACAGGTTCTTGACGTGTGTTCCCGCACACGGGCAGATGTCAATGGCCCCTTCGCGGCCAATGAAGACGGTCCTGAGCTCCTTTACGAACGTTGGAAGCCGGGAGAGGTCGACCCTCTCATTTTCAACCTTCGTTTCTATCTCCTCCCTTGGAAGTTTCCTTACAAATATCTCTTCCGATGACGATATGGATCTGTTCACCTCCTCTTCCACCTCCTTCAATTCCTCCATGGTCATATCGGCAGGTTCGAAGTCTATGTGGGAGCGGTCGGCATGTATCTGGTTTCCGACAGTTGAAGCCCTGTAGCGTCTCCATATTTCGGATGACATGAGATGCTGGGCGGTATGCATCCTCATGTGTGCATAGCGCAGGTCCCAATCGATCTCCCCTATGACGGGGGTCCCGACCTTGGGAAGGTCTCCCTCCACGATGTGTCTGACCCTGTTCTTCTTCACCACGGAGATGACGGAGCAGGAGCCTCCCCTCCATCTCAAGGTCCCGAGATCACTGGGCTGTCCGCCTCCGAGAGGGTAGAATGCCGTCCTGTCAAGGATGACCGCTTTCTCCTCACCCTCGTCCACACTCTCCACGGTCGCTTCGAAATCCTTGATGTAGCAGTCGTTGATGCTGTCCATATACAGGAGTTCCGTCATGGGTTTCCCTCTATTCGTTAAAGGCTTTCGACGTATGTCATTGATCGATAATGTCACTTACGTTCCATGAAGGGATAATTTATTATATGCAATCAAGTATTGGCCGGCATCCCAATAGGTGATGACAATGGCTCTCTGGCAGGGACGGTCCAAGAGAAAGATCACTGGCGGTCGATACAGACCCAACAAAGGCAAGAGGAAATCGGAGATCGGAAGGGAACAGCAGATCACCATCCTCGGCAAAGAGACCAACAAGCGTGTAAGGACCAGAGGAGGGAACCTGAAGTTCAGGACATTGACCTCATCCATGGTCAATGTATACAACCCAAGGTCGAAAAAGACCGTCAAGACCTCCATCAAGACCGTTCTGGAAAACCCCGCAAACCCTCATTATGTGAGAAGGAATATAATCACCAAGGGTGCCATTGTTGACACCGGGAAGGGAAAGGCCAGGGTCACTTCCCGGCCCGGCCAGCATGGAACGATAAACGCTATCCTCCTTTCAGAATGAAGGGGGTATGACCTCTGATCAAAGCAAAGGACGACATGTTCGTGATATGGCCCCAGTATTTTGATTCCAATCTGTCAAGGTCAGAGGGGAGAAGAATGCCGAGATCGCTTTCCGTTGCGGACCCCAACGCCGAGGAGCTGTTCCATATTGCCAGGAAATTGGGGCTATCTCCTGTCCTCGAGGATGAAAAGGCCTTCCCCTCGAGATGGATGGCGGCAAGGGGTCGCATCAGGATAGCAAAGAAGTTCGACAAGACCACAACCATGAGAAAGATCGCCGAAGGTCTTGTCAGAAAGCGGTGAACGATAGATCTCATGGTATACGAAAAGGTTTTCATACAACCTGGTTTTTCACCGCGCAAGGAGGCTTTACATGGCCGATGCAACAAAGTTCGTGTATCTTTTCAAAGAAGGGAACAGGGATATGAAAGAACTCCTGGGAGGCAAGGGCGCCAACCTTGCCGAGATGACCAGACAGGGTATTCCTGTACCTTCGGGTTTCACCATCACCACAGAAGTATGCAACAAGTACTATCAAACCGGGAACACATTCCCACAGGGGCTCGAGGAACAGGTAAGGAACGCAGTAAAGGACCTTGAGGCCGGGACGGGAATGTCGTTCGGCAACCCAAAGAACCCCCTTCTTCTCTCCGTAAGGTCCGGGGCAAGGGTCTCGATGCCCGGCATGATGGATACTGTACTCAAACTAGGTATCAACGAAGAGGTCGTCAGGGGCCTGATAGAGAAGACCGGTGATGAAAGGTTCGCATGGGACTCCTACAGGCGTTTCATTCAGATGTACGGCGATGTCGTGCTCGGCCTCAAACCTCAGAGCAAGGATGAGGAGGACCCGTTCGAGATCATCATGGACAGGATGAAGAAGGAGCGGGATATCCAGCTTGACACACAATTGACCGCAGGGGACCTTGAAGAACTATCCTCGAAGTTCAAGGACCTTGTAAGAGAGAATCTCGGTCTTTCCTTCCCCGAGGACCCGTGGGAACAGCTGTGGGGTGCCGTCGGAGCGGTTTTCAGGTCCTGGATGAACGACAGGGCGAAGACATACAGAAGGATCAATGACATACCCTCCGACTGGGGCACCGCCGTCAATGTGCAGGCAATGGTCTTTGGAAATATGGGAGAGGACTGCGCAACAGGGGTGGCGTTCACGAGGGACCCTGCAACGGGGGAGAACATCTTCTTCGGAGAGTATCTGACGAATGCTCAGGGAGAGGATGTGGTTGCCGGTGTGAGGACACCTTACCAGATCACCCTTGAAGGTTCCAGAAGATGGGCGGCAAGCAACAGGATCGATGAAGAAGAAAGGTACAGAGTATTCCCTTCACTCGAAGAGAGGATGCCCCGGCAGTATCAGGAACTCGTTTCCGTTTACAGGAAGCTCGAGCAGCATTATGCGGACATGCAGGACATCGAGTTCACGATCCAGAACGGAAAACTGTGGCTCCTTCAGACAAGGAACGGCAAGAGGACCGCCGCAGCCGCTATCAAGATAGCGGTGGATATGGTCGATGAAGGACTTATCGACAAAAGGAAAGCAGTATCAAGGATCAAACCGGAACAGCTGGACCAGCTTCTCCACCCAACATTTGACCCGCATGTCACGAGAGAGACCATCGCCAGAGGCCTTCCCGCCTCTCCCGGAGCGGCATCAGGAAAGATCGTCTTCAACGCCGAAGATGCCGAAGAAAGATCGAATGCCGGAGAGAAGGTGATACTGTCAAGGATAGAGACCTCTCCGGAGGATATTGGCGGTATGAAATCCGCCCAGGGCATACTTACATCGAGAGGGGGAATGACGAGCCATGCCGCAGTGGTAGCCAGAGGTATGGGCAAATGCTGTGTGTCGGGATGCGGGGCCTTGAAGATAGATTATGAAAGAAGGACCATCAAGGTCGGAGAACTTGTCCTGTTAGAGGGGGACTGGATATCGCTCGACGGCTCGACCGGAGAAGTGATGCTCGGAAAGATCCCGACTATCCCTCCCGAGATAGGAGGGGATTTTGCAATGCTCCTATCCTGGGCCGATGAAATAAGAAGATTGGGGGTCCGCACGAACGCTGATACCCCGATCGATTCTGTCAGGGCGAGGGAATTCGGTGCCGAAGGTATAGGATTGTGCAGGACGGAACATATGTTCTTCGAGGGTGACCGGATCACAGCCATGAGGGAAATGATACTCGCAAAGGATATTGAAGGAAGACAGAAGGCTTTGAGCAAGCTGCTCCCTATGCAGAGGGAGGATTTCATAGGTATATTCCAGGCGATGGAGGGGTACCCCGTCACCATCAGACTTCTCGACCCACCGCTTCATGAGTTCCTTCCCCATGATGCCGATTCCCAGTCTCAGATGTCCAGGGAGCTTGGGATATCCATAGATGAGGTCAGATCGAGAACTGATGCTCTCAGGGAATTCAATCCGATGCTGGGACACCGTGGCTGCAGGCTCGGGATCACCTTTCCGGAGATCACAAGGATGCAGGCCGAGGCAATTTTCGAAGCAGCGGTCCATCTGGTGAAGGAAGGACGGGATGTCAGACCGGAGATCATGGTTCCCCTTGTCGGAACGGTCAGGGAGCTGGAGCTCCAGAAGGACATCATCGATGAGACCGCAGGAGAGGTCATGGAAAGGTCTGCGATACATGTGGACTACCTTGTCGGAACGATGATAGAGGTCCCAAGGGCTGCACTGACGGCCGATGAGATAGCACAGGTTGCGCAATTCTTCTCCTTCGGAACGAACGACCTTACCCAGATGACGTTCGGATATTCCAGGGATGACTCGGGTTCCTTCCTTCCGGAATATATCCAGAAAGGCATTCTTCCGGGCGATCCCTTCAAGATGCTTGACCAAACCGGTGTGGGTCAGCTTCTGGAGATCGGCACCAGAAAGGGGAGGTCCGTCGATCCAAAGCTCAAGGTTGGAATATGCGGTGAGCATGGGGGCGATCCTTCATCCATAGAATTCTGCAACAGGACAGGATTGGACTATGTTAGCTGCTCTCCTTTCAGGGTTCCCGTGGCCAGACTTGCAGCTGCACATGCCGTATTGAATGAAAACAAAGTATGATCTCCGTCATACCCATTCGTTGACGGTGTGGACATCCCTGCACTTGGAGCATCGTATCCTCTTTGACATCCTTGCACTGCAGTGGATGCACTTCTGGCTTCCTATAGGGGTCAGGTTCTGGCAGCTGGGGCATCTAACATAGAAATCCTCCGATGTGTCGCACCAGTAGAAATATCTCGGAGCATCACAGGTCGGACACCTTCTCATTTCCTTGTGCAGTGACTCTCCACACTGGGGGCAGAGGACATCGGCGGTCTCTTTCTTGTTATCCAGATACTGCTTGAACTCCCTGAACGTGAGGTTCCTCACGATGTTCCTTAAAAAACCTTCATCGGGAAGAGAATCAAGATAAGGTACACGGAACCTCTCCTCCGGAAAGGAGCTGATCAGTATGAAGCTCGGGATCACGATGAGCTCCGCGCAGATATAGAGGAAGAGATACACTGTCGGATTGCCGATGGCACCATCCGCCCATCTTATGAAACCTGCAATGGAGAAGAGGCTCGGGATGTAGAAACCGAAGATAACCAGTATGGACCACAGACCGATCGGTGCGTATTCCCCTTCGAGAGCGATCAGGTCCCTTCTCTCCTTTATGAAGAGTATCATGAAAAGACATGCTATGAAAGCGGCGACAAGGATCGTATATCCGAACAATTGAATGAACCAGTTGCCCGTGGTCTCGGAGAACCTGAACGCCAGCATCGACCCCCAGAATATCATTACGTATACTCCGCCGAGCCACAGCGCCATGAAGAAATATCTCTCGAGGAGCCTGTAGGATAACAGTATCCCCATCAGACCGAGGGCAAGCCATCCGAACGAATATACCAGGCCGTCTCCGAGGGAGAATAGCAGAGAGAGTATGAAGAAGAATGCTATCGACCATTTCAGCTGATATCCACGATCGAACTTCAACCTGGTAACAAATCTCCCCAGCACGGGATAGAGACCGCCCATGCCGTTGGATGATGCGTGCCTTAGAAATATGTTTCGGTCCTCCAGTATTGAGATATTGCAGGATGAAGAGTTATATCCCATCAGGAAGATATCCCTGTGATGGATGACGACCAGGAGACCCTCCTGTGCAAGCACCTGGAAACGCACAGGGACCAATCGATCTGGGTCAAACCGGATATCAGGGAAAGGATGCATTCCCCCGCCCAGAGGAGAAGCTACTGCAGGAAATGCGGAAAGATAAGGTATATCGGCAGTGCAAGGGCCAAGAAAATGGGATTCTATGTAAACCTTTTAAAGGAGATCCAGAGGAGATCCGAGGTCCTCAACAGGCGTGGCATCACCAGGCACAGGCTCACCCAGGTCCAGATACGGCTCATCCTGAAGGAACTCCGGGAGGACGAGTTCTTTTCGGATCCTTTTTGCACCCATTCCTATTCGCAATGGGACAGGTTCAGAGCCACCCTCCGCAAATACTGCCCGCTTCCCGATGAGGCCATAGAGCCTGTTTACAGGGACTTCAAGGGTTGATGAGGCCGTCAGGTTTTTATTGGATATGATATCTTGAGGTAGCAGGAGTTATGGTCATGGCCACGGATGAAGCCCTCAAAGTGATCGAAAAGGCCAACGTACAGCTGGCCAGCGGCGAGTTTCAGAAATCCTACAACACGCTGAAGAGACTTGTGAAGGACGAACCCGAAATAGCCGAAGCACATTTCCTGATGGCGGAAGCTGCTGTCGGGATCCCCAAGCTGACGGTCCAGGATATTGCCTCCCATTACCAGAAGGCATGTGATCTTGCCCCGGATAATGCACTGTATCAGGCATCCTTCGGCAATTTCTGCTTCGAGAACGGTATACTGAAAAAGGGGGAGGAATGTTTTATCAGGGCTGCCGAGATAGACGAGGAGAACTCTGCACTTTACCTTTCGGACCTGGCAACCTCCTATTTCTTTGCGGCAAAGAACTTCAAGAACATGTACCCGGCAATGAAAGAGGACGATGTGATCCGGAGATCCCTCAAATATATAATGATGGCCTTCAATATCGAAAAGGAGAAGGCGAAGAACCTCATCGACGGCATAGATTGATCCGATAATAGGGGTTAAACATATTTCTATAGTGTGTGCTATACCCTGAAGAACATCATGGAGAGTTGCTTTTGTCAGATGGGAACAGGAATTACAGGATCGTCATGGACCAGGGATATGGGAGAAGTTACGGTAAAAGACCATCGGTCGGGATCAGGTTCGACAGGAACGAGATCAAGGAATTGGCCATAGCAATGGGGGTAATAACGGTCGCCTTTGCGGCAGTGTTCTCGGGAAATTATCTTCTGGGAGGTGAACTGGACCCTGCATATTTCATCATCCTGCTGCCGTTCGCCTTCATAGCCACCTTCACAGGGTTCCTGCTGCATGAGCTTGCACACAAGGTCTCCGCCAATCATTACGGATATCCGGCAGCCTTCTCCTACAACAAGAAATACCTTCTCATGGGGGCTCTGATATCGATCGTCATCGGATTCCTGTTCGCCGCTCCGGGAGCAGTGTTCATATACGGAAGACCTTCCAGGAAGGAGAACGGCATCATATCCGCTGCCGGACCTGCAACGAATCTGGCGATCGCCGGTCTGTCGCTGGCGGCCGCCTTCGTATTGGCCGGATGGATGGAACTGTTATCCGGGGGTCTCTTCTTCATAGCAGTTATAAACCTCATCATCGGAGCCTTCAACATGATACCCGTGATGCCCCTGGACGGCTCGAAGGTCTGGAAATGGAACAAGTTTGTCTACATCACCATGGCCCTGTTCTTTCTGGTGCCGCTCGTACTGTATTTCACCGGAATATTATCGTACATATTGGATTGAGGGTGGATCCCCATGGACCCTTACAAGTATCGGAAAGACTTCCCTCTCTTCCGGGATGACGTGAAGGAGAGGATCGTATATTTCGACAATGCCTGCATGACCCTGAGGCCTCAAACCGTCATCGACAAGATCGTTGAATATTATTCGTTCCACCCGGGTTGTGGAGGAAGATCACTGCACAGGATATCCTCATGGGTCACCGATAATTACGAGGGAGCGAGAGATATTGTGGCCGGATTCCTGAACGCTCCCGACAGGAGAGGTATCATTTTCACCAAGAATGCCACGGAGGCAATAAACCTGATATCTCACTCCTTCAAGTTCGAAAAAGGGGACCGTGTCCTGGGCACGGACCATGAACACAATTCGAACCTCGTCCCCTGGATCCAGATGATGAAAAAAGGTATGATCAGATATGAACCCGTCCCATCCATGGAAGATAATACCTTCGATATCGAGAGGTTCAAGGAGATGATACCCGGGACCAGACTTGTGGCGATGGTCCATGTATCGAATCTGGACGGAACGAGGATACCGGAGAGGGATGTGATCGAGATATCTCACGACAGCGGTGCCCTTGTCATGCTCGATTGCGCGCAATCCGTTCCACATATGCCGATGGACATGAAGAAGCTGGATGTTGATCTCCTGGTCTTCTCCGGGCACAAGGCAATGGGGCCGACCGGAACAGGTGTTCTTGCCGGGAAACCGGAGCTCGTGAACGACCTGGACCCGTTCATCGTGGGCGGCGATACGGTCCAGGAGACCAGGTATGACAGTGTTGACTTCCTGGACCCTCCAAAGAGGTTCGAGGCAGGTCTGCAGCATTATGCGGGGTTCATCGCTCTCGGGACCGCCCTGCAGTATCTTGAGAAAGTTGGATTGGACGAACTCCAGGAGCATGAGCTGTCCCTTAACAGATATGCGACATCAAGGATGAAGGAAATGGTAAGGATAACCGGGCCTTCAAGACCGGAGGATAGAGGAGGCATACTGCCTTTCCAGGTGGATGGAATGAACCCGCACGATGTCTCGATGATGCTGGACGAGCTTGCAGGGGTGGCCATCCGTTCCGGAAGGCACTGCGTTCATTCATGGTTCAACGGCAGGGGTCAAGATCCGTCAGCAAGGGCATCCTTCTACCTGTATAACACAAAAGAGGAAGTGGATGTCATGGCGGATACCCTCGAGACAATATTGGCCGATCTTACCTGAAGATCAATAAAAGAATAATTATTTACGTTGGACCATTTACCATGAAAGGAGATCCCGTGTGAATGACACTGAACGAGAGCAGCAGGGTCTTTTACGATTCGCTCTGTCAGTTGATAGAGGGCACCGAGAAGATCATACGCTCCACCACTCACCGATATGCGCCGCTTCATGATGACGCCATAAATTACGTTGAAGGTGCTTTCTACTCCAATCTGATCAAATTGTACAGGCAGAACCTCAATGCCAGGTTCTTTAAGAATGTAAAAATGACAAAAAAGGACAGTGAAGCCTTACTTGAGCTGCTGCGCCCCTTCTTTAAAAGGGCCAAGGATACGGCCGACAGCACCTTCAACAAGGGTGAGGTCGATTTCCATGTTTATCAGGATTTCAGAAGAACGATATATGATTTCGGCGATGACGCATACTGGCTCCTCCTCGGGGTTGAAAGATATGCAGATGTGATCAGATGCGAACACAGGATGATACAGTTCAAGAATGAGATCGCATCGCTCGAGAGAGAGCGTTAGTTTGCTCCCGCAATAAAATGTTTTTTATCCCAGAAGGTCCATGTTTGTATTATGGAACCAATAGGGGATTGTAGCTGGAAGGAATATTATTCCAGACAAAGGGAAGAGAACGCAGGACATATTGATGACAAGATCATGGAATGGTGGCAGACCGAGGATCCTCGGGTCGAGAAGGTGCTCTCTTCAGGCGGTTTTCTTTCATTCCCGCACACCTATCTCGGAACATCCCTGGAGCCGACCGTGAGGACCGTGAGGGCGATCTATCGAACCGGAAAAAAGAAGGTCATCGCTCTGGGTGTCATGCATGGTGTGAGCGGTTACGATCCGCAGAGTGAATTCTCTCTCGATACCTTCAGGTACGTGTTGAGGACGACCGGGGCCTTGCTCGATCTTGAGGTCCCCGAACTGATCGAGATCTTCCTGCCAAAAAGGGCAAGAGGGGAAAAAGGGAAATTGGAAAGGATCAGGGAGCAGATAGATGATACGACATATCTCCATGATCTGATATCGCAGGATACCGCCATCGTTCTCACTGGCGATCTTGCGCATTACGGGAAGTTCTACGGGACCAAGGAGACGGTCGATGCACCAAAGGACCTCATCAGGGATTCCATAAATAACGGTCTACAACTCATCTACGGATACAGGGATGACCTGTCCTTTTTGGAGCATTCCCTATCCTGGGGGAACGATCAATGGGCTGTTGCAATTCCTGCCGCATCCCTGTTGAAAGGTGACCTTGCATGGAATGTTTTCTCCATGGAGCTCTCTGATTACAAACAGGTCCTGCAAACACCTCCTCCATGCTTTGTGGCATCCGTTCTCTACGGTGTCTGGCCAAAGAAAAAGGGTTCGATGGACCTCTCCGGTTGAAAAGGATACTGTAAGGTCGATGATTCGAGGTCCAAATATCGATCAACTTGTGGATCGGGCATGGATGTCAGAACCGTCCCATTATCAACGGCAGATCCGGGTTTCGGGGTCCCTTGGCAGTTCATACGGAACATTCCGGGAACGAAGATCGTACGAAGGACATCACACGATGAAGATGGATGGTATCCGGGAAACATGAACCTCCCACGAACTGTGATGGATGCCCATAACGTATATATCCCAAAAATATCATGGCGGCTTTGGTGATGACCGATCGTACTGGATAATCTTGCCACATCCCTGAGAGGGACCCTCAAGAAAATAGCCAATGCCTCAAATATCGACAAGGACATAATCAAGGAGGTAGTACGGGATATACAGAGGGCCCTGCTGCAGGCAGATATCAATGTAAAGCTCGTTCTCCAGATAACGAAGGAGGTGGAGAGGAGGTCTTTCGAGGAGAAGCCGCCCGCCGGAATGAGCTCCAGGGAGCACGTTATCCGGATCATCTATGATGAACTGGTCAAGATCCTGGGAGAGGGGCGTGATGTCCAGTTAAAGAAGCATGTGATCATGATGGTGGGTCTCTACGGGCAGGGAAAGACCACAACCACCGCCAAGCTGGCCAAATACTTCCAGAAAAGGGGTCTGAAGGTCGGCCTGATAGCGGCCGATGTCCACAGACCCGCCGCATACGACCAGCTCAAACAGCTTGCTGAGAAGGTCAATGTTCCTATATACGGGAACCCGAAGGCCAGCAATGGAGTGGCCGTTGTAAAGAACGGGATGAAGGAGTTCGCAGATTCGGACATAGTGATCATCGATACTGCCGGTCGTCATTCTTTAGAGGACGAACTCATAAACGAGATGAAGAGGATACGAAAGGCATGCGCCGCTGATGAGAGATTCCTGGTACTCGATGCTTCGGTGGGCCAGCAGGCAGGTCCCCAGGCACAGGCCTTCCACGATGCGGTTCAGATCACCGGTGTGATCATAACCAAACTGGACGGGACCGCGAAAGGCGGAGGTGCCCTTTCGGCCGTTTCGATCACGAAGGCCCCCGTGACGTTCATCGGGGTGGGAGAGCACATTGACGACATCGAGAAGTTCGAGCCTCCCCGGTTCATATCGCGCCTCCTGGGGATGGGCGACCTTCAGACCTTGCTCGAAAAGGCCCAGGAATCCATGGCGGAGGGTGACGCCGAAGCAGTGGCGCGGAAGATGATGAGCGGCAAGTTCACCCTCCTCGACATGAGGGAGCAAATGGAGATGCTCACGAAAATGGGCCCTCTGGACAAGCTGATGAACCTTCTCCCCCAGGGTTTCGGGGGAATGCCCAAGGGAGCGATGGAGCAGCAGGACCCCAGAGAGACCCAGGAGAGGCTGAAGAAGTTCAGGGTCATCATGGATTCCATGACAAGGTACGAAATGGAGAACCCCAAGGACATCAAATCGTCCAGGGTACGCAGGATAGCCCGGGGGGCGGGGGTCGACCAGAAGGAGGTGCGTTCTCTTCTCAAATATTACAACATGTCCCAGAAGGCGGTCAAGGGCCTGACATCGAACAGGAGGATGAGGAAGAAGCTCATGAAGCAGCTCCAGATGCCTGACATGCCTGATATGGACATGTGACATGAAGGCCTGAACGAATGGTTTATCTATCATTGGTGCGGTAATCCGGCAGGGGTTTTTGGTACCTGATAAGGAGGCTCATACGTTTCCCATGTCAATGGAAAGGTAGCAGCAGGAATCTTGGTAATATGGTGATCCGACATGCTGGGCTTGACAACCGGAGGATTGATCGTACTGGTCGTCACCCTTTTATTGGGTTTCTACATGGCATGGACCATCGGTGCCAATGATGTATCCAACTCCATGGGGACAGTCTTCGGGTCCGGCAGGCTTTCACTTAAAAAGATAATATTGATCGCGGCAATTTTCGAATTTCTTGGGGCCTTTCTCCTCGGGGCGCATGTCACCTCCACATTGAAAGGTGGGATAGTGGACCCTGTATACTTCCAGGAGGAGCATTTTGCCACGGGTGTGAACGGAATAAACATCTTTGTGGCAGGGATGATGGCGGTCCTGCTTGCGGCATCCCTGTGGGTCACCCTTGCAACCTACAAGTCACTCCCGATCTCCACGAGCCAGTCCATAGTCGGCGCGGTGGCCGGATTCGGATTGACCGCCGTGATCCTCGGAGATATCCCCCTCAAGGCTATGAGCGGCGGGACCCTTCTGGAGATATCTATCGGATGGGCCCTTTCACCCATCCTTGGTGGTGTCCTGTCATTCCTGATCTTCCTTTTTATAAGAAAGGCCATCTTCAACGCGGATAACCCGGAGGATAGGGCTCAGACCCTCATCACCTTCTTCACCGCCCTGGTATTCTTCATCCTCATATTGACAGGAATTTCAGGGGGATTGAAGAACCTCAGGGACGCACTCGAGCATGTTCTTCCCCTGACCGTTGTGGATACGTTCTTTGAACATTTCTGGCTCCGGATACTCGTGGTCGGCATCCTTTCTATAATACTCGGTTACCTTGGAGGCATATACTTCAGGAGGTCCAAGAGGTACAGGAAGCTCAAGAGCGTGGATCGGGTTGAATCCATGTTCGGGGGTCTTCTGATACTGACCGCCTGTTACGTGGCCTTTGCCCACGGGGCGAACGATGTGGCCAACGCGGTCGGACCCATTGCTGCCATCTCACAGGTGATCATGAAGAACGAGATCTCCTGCGATGTTTCCATCCCCGTATGGGTCCTCGTTCTAGGGGGTGTGGGAATAGTGGTAGGTGTATCCACCTGGGGATACAGGGTGATGCACACTATAGGGAAGAAGATAACGAACATCACACCTTCCAGGGGGTTCGCGGCCTCTTTCGGTGCAGCCAGCTCGGTTCTTGCATGCTCTTTTCTCGGCATACCTGTCTCCACCTCCCAGATCATTGTCGGGGCGGTCATAGGGGTCGGTTTGGCCGGAGGTATAACCGCCATCGATCTGAGGGTGATAAGGAATATCCTTATATCCTGGGTATTCACCATACCTGTTGCTGCGTTTACAACGGCTATCCTCTTCCTCATCTTCAGGGGGGTTGCCCTGAACCTCTGAGGAAGGGGGGTGATCCTATGGAAAAAGACACGATCCTGGACAATATCCGGGTCCCGATCATGGACACGATATACAGAAGCCCTTTCGAGGGACTTGTTGAGCATTCCAGGAAGATAGATGAATGTGTGGTGAACATAAGAAAATGCATATATGCCTATCTCGAGTTCGATTTCGATAAGGCGGACCATTATTCGACCAAGGTGCAGAATATCGAGCACCAGGCGGACCTCATCAAGGCAAATATCAGGGCGCATATCCCCAAATCGATATTCTTCTCTGTATCGAAGCAGGAGTTCCATTTTCTTCTCCACGATTCCGATTCGATACTGGACTATGCGGAGGATGTAGCTGTCCTGCTCACAATGAAGAGGACACGTGTCCCGCCCGATGTGGCGGAAGGGATGAAGAGGTTGATCGACAAGATAATCGAATGCGTCGGAGCCTATCAGAAGATCATGTCTCATATGGAGGACCTGGTTAAGGTAAGCTTCGGCGGGAAGGAAAGGGACATTGCCAAGGCTTTGATCAAGGACATACATCGTTTCGAGCACGAGGCGGACATCATAGAGTTCGACATCTCCAAGAAGCTTTTCAATATGGACAACAGTATACTCGACCCGGTCTCGATCATCCATATGCTGAAGGTCGTGGACAGGATGGGGGAGATCGCAAACAAGACCGAGAATGCCGGCGACAGGCTAAGGGCCATACTGGCAAAATGATCCTTTTAAAACGCGGGGTTAGATACCCCACCGTCCCCATTCCTTTCGGGAATCGATCTGATGTCTGTTCAGGAGCCCTGCCCTGAACCTTTCGGTCCAGTGGAAGTTGTAAGGTTTCTTCGGGAGCGAAGAGGCAAAGGCCTGTAAGAACTTCCGGACCTTCGGAGCATTCTTGCTGTTGACCCCCTTCAATTCCAGAAAATGGAGTTCGGCAGCATGGTTCGGTCTCTCCTCGTAGACGTTGATGACCAGCTCCACAGGTTCGCTGACTATGAACTGGAAGACGTATGATACCGCCGGCATCGAAATGGCCACCCATAGACGATTGAAACTATGGACCGTTCTGTCCCTCTCGTATTTCCAACCAAGCCCGTCAAGTGTCTCCCTGACGATCCTTGATATCGACAGTGCATCATAGCAGACCGCAGCTCTCCATGAACTTGGTGGTAATGCCATTCCAACGGACCCGAGATGCTGTTTAAGATTTACCTTTTGGGGTCCCGGCAAGGTTAAATTTCCGTTGAGAGCTATCCGGACGGGGGTTCGAATTGGCCGAAGTACAGCCTGAAAGGGTGCGGCATCTGAACGATATCGGGGTGGAAAAGGGGGAGTACTTACTTTACTGGATGCAGGCATCGCAGAGGGTACTCCACAACCATGCCCTGCAGTTCGCTATCACCAGAGCAAACGAACTGGGGCTTCCGGTGGTGGTGTTCTTCGGTATCCATGAGGAATATCCTGAGGCGAACGAGAGGCATTTCAAGTTCATGCTCGAGGGGCTTTCCGGGGTCCGGGGAGAGCTTGAGGACCTTTGCATCAAGATGGTCGCCAGAAAAACGGACCCCCGGAAAG
>JAFGJI010000018.1 GCA_016929175.1 Thermoplasmatota archaeon
CTCATCGTACGAGCTTCCTCCCAAGAAAGTGGAGAGGACGAGGGACTGCCCGGTCTCGTTGATCTTGGTCACGAACACATCCCGCTGCCCATTATGGCTTGTATCGTACGCTCCGCTGGTCGTTGGGAATCCGGATGACTCCGTCATTCCCGTGAGTACGAAACAACCATCGGTATCTACGGTGCCGCTGAAGCAATTGTCCAACCCCGAGCCGCCGAGATGCGTCGAGTAGATCAGGCTCGAGCCGTCGCCGTTCATCTTGAACGCAAAGCAGTCCTGGCCGCCGTTGTAGCTGCTGTCGTAGCAGCCGGAGGTGACTGGGAAGTTGCCTTTGGTGTACCCACAGACGTATATGTCATCCGACGAGTCGATTGCAATCATAGTGGGGATGTCATCGTACGAGCCTCCGACGAAGGTCGAGAATATGACTTTCGAGCAAGTGGGGTCCATCTTCATGACAAAGACGTCGAGCCCGCCGTTCTGGCTGCTGTCGTAGCAGCCGGACGTCGTGGGGAACGAGGATGAACCAGTGGCTCCCGTGACTATTAGATCGCCCGTCGAATCGAAGACGACACGGGTGGTCCAATCATCGCCCGACCCGCCCAGGTAGGTCGAGTTCATCGGCGGAATATCTAATGGCTCCGATCCCCCCCAGAAGGATCCATTCATCGAATCCGCTTCCATCGATCCTTTCAGGAGGATTACCGATAGGAGTATACAGTAAGTCAATAATACCACTGCTAAACCCTTTTTCTTCATCTCACATCACACCCAACTATAATGATATCTGATAGGATCGCCCCTTCGGGATCGATCTCTTCCTTTTCAATATGCTCCTCGATTCGATCGAGTAACAAAACCATTTAGGAATTGAGTGAACCACTATTTATCGGTTTCTTGAAACGGGTAGGTTACGGACCTTCCCGAGTAAGAAAAAATTATTTTACCTACGGCAAACAACCCCTTTGATATTACTTTACAAACTTGGTTGAAAAGTCAAGATTCCCATACAATAGGCTTGAAAGTATTCAACAATCTGTTCAAGCAATACTCTTAAGTGATAAGTCGAAGAAAAAATGGAAGGGTTCAAACTATGGCCCGTGCAAGAAGTTAAGTGGGCCGACCCGGATTTGAACCGGGGACCTCCGCGTTGTAAGCGCGACGTCATAACCCCTAGACCATCGGCCCGTTGTATTGGCTCCCCTCCATCGTATTTTCCATTATAACCTTTTTTCACGCTTTCGCGCTGCATCGAGAAAAGTTAAAAACATCGATACTCTACCCCCGTCGAAAACGGTGGTGACGTACTTGGCAAGGCCCATGAAGAGGATACTCGTGACCGGATCTGCCGGTCAGATAGGATCGGAACTGGTGATGGTACTCAGGGACAGATACGGGAACGACGATGTCGTGGCCGGAACGAACAGGACCCAGCCATCGAAGGCGGTGCAGGAGTCGGGCCCTGTAGAGGTCTGCAACATCAACGACAAGGGGCAACTCCACTCCATCGTCGACCGCTACGATATCGACACGATCTACAATATGGCAGCTATCCTCTCCGCGGTCGGAGAGCAGAAACCCCTGCTTGCATGGCACGTCAACATGGACGGGTTCCACAACGTGCTTGAATGTGCCCGTGAGAAGGAGCTTGCAAGGGTGATGAACCCATCCTCCATCGCGGCCTTCGGACCGGAGACCCCAAGGATGAACACACCGCAGGAGACCGTGCTGAAACCAAAGACCATGTACGGGGTCACAAAGGTCGCAGGAGAGCTCCTCGGGGACTATTACTTCAAGAGGTTCGGGGTCGATGTAAGGGGGGTCCGGTATCCGGGAATAATCTCCTCCGAGACACTGCCGGGAGGCGGTACCACCGATTACGCCGTTGCGATCTTCTACGAAGCCATCCAGAAAAAGAGATACGAGTGCTTTGTCAGGGAGGACACCGTTCTCCCCATGATGTACATGCCCGATGCCCTCAAGGGGCTCATCGACCTGGCCGAGGCACCGCTGGAGAACCTCAAACACCATTGCGACTTCAACATGGCGTCGATGTCCTTCTCGGCCGGGGAGCTTGCAGCGGAGATCAGGAAGCACATACCCGAGCTCGAGGTAACCTACAAACCCGACTTCAGGCAGGCCATCGCGGATTCCTGGCCGCAGTCCATTGACGACTCGGC
The DNA here is from genome assembly GCA_016929175.1 of Thermoplasmatota archaeon. Lineage (GTDB taxonomy): Archaea > Thermoplasmatota > Penumbrarchaeia > Penumbrarchaeales > Penumbrarchaeaceae > JAFGLL01. The sequence continues at coordinate 2,181 of JAFGJI010000018.1, forward strand.
AGCAAGGGAGGAGTGGGGGTGGAAACCTTCCTACGACCTCGCAACAATGACGAAGGACATGATCGAGAAACTCTCGGCAAGGCTTCTGTGAGCAATCGACGATAAAAGGATATTTCCCCTCATATCGCCCATTTGGCGATGACCATCATCAGTATGAATACGCTGACCCCCAGGAACATGGGGATAGGAAGACCCGGCAGTATGCCGGAGCCTTCCGCCTTCGTCAGCCTGTATATGGTGTACGCGAAACCTATCAGTATCGCTATCAATACGGGAACGAAGAAGAAAGGCATCATCCACCAGCCATGGTCAGCGATATAGTTGGTCGAATAATAGAGGGAATGCGCTCCCAGAACGGAGTAGAACACCAGATCCCCGATCCCCAGCTGCCACGATCCCGCATCGTATGTCATGTGTTCGAAGGGGAACTCCTGGGAATCGTCCCCGAGTGGATCGAACCGCACCATCAGGTTTCCCTGCATATCCATCTCGACCATGTCCTTGATGGGGCCCTTGAACACCGCGTATATATCCCAGATCGCGAGGGCTATCAGGAGGAATATCACTGTCCACGTGGGTAGTATGACCGCCATGAAAGCCCCCATGAAGGCCGAGATCGCAATCAGCGCGTAGTTGCGCTCCTTTCTCGTGAAACCTCTCGAGATGACCATGGACCCTGCAGCGTATCCGAAAAGGAGGCCTGCCGTCAGGAACATCAGGAGGGTCCCCCCATTGTAAAGGTCATGGACCGTGTAAACCTCCATTTCGATGGGCTCTGCCACCCATAAAACATACCATACCCTCTGGAATAGAGCCTCGGTGAACTTGAAGAGGAAGAATGCGAGTATGATCCCGGTGGCTATGGATAGGGCCCCCCTGAAGAAGTTCTTGAGGAGCCTTTTCTTCCCCATCCTTATCACGGCCACTATGAGGAAGCTCCCGAGGATCGCGGGGATGACGAACAACAGCATATTTCCCAGGCTCGCGGTGGCCTGCTCCCCCGCTCCCGCACCTTCTTCGGTGGTGAAGACCGCGGCCTCCACCTGGGTGTCGGAGAGAGTGGCGAAGAACGAAAGGATGCCGGCCAGGACTATGACGGAGACCACGGGCATGAAGAAGTAGAAGGCCCTTCTGGCCAGGTCCATGAAGTTGGAACCCTCCATGGGGTCCAAATACGGACCGCTCGAATATACTTTTTCCCGGTCATCCGACAAAATCGTGCAGCTGGGACTGCTGAGGACCGTTCCCTTCAACGTTTTCCTCCATCTCCTCTTCCGGAGGCCCCTCGTCGGATTCCACGGAGTTCTTTATCTGGACTGCAAGCTGTCTTCCGATCCCTTTGATCTCGGCCAGCTGGCTCACTTTGGCTTTCCTGATCCTGTCGAGGGACCGATATCCAGCCTCGAACAGTCTCCTTGCCCTTACCCTTCCGATCCCCCTGAGCTGAACAAGGGGCAGAAGTTCCTCCCTTATGCCGTACTCCACCCTCAAAGCTACCTTGTCTATCTCCGGGGTCATCCCGGAACCGAAGAGCCTGGACAGCTCCCTCATGGCGTATAGTATCCAGACCGCGGTCTCCACCTTGTTGCGGATGTCCCCCGGGCCAAGGTTGAAAAGCGTTTCTATCCGGTCCTCCCCTGCCTCAACGGCCCAGTCGTTCTCGCCTATCCATTCGAGGAGGAACATGGCTGTCTTCACGGATGACAGATACCATTCATATTCTTCCTCCTCCTCCGGTATCGGGATGAGGAGCTCATCCTCGTGGGCATACAGATAATTGGTGACGTATGAAGTCTCCTTTCCCCTCACGAAGAGAGGGGGAACGTCAGGGGTATCGCAAATTACCTGCAGGATCGAGAAGGGGGTAAGCTTCTTGGATCTGGCACCAAGGGCTTCTCTTATCACCACTGCTGAAAGCGGGTCGATGTACAACCTCGCGACCCTTTTACCGAAGTCGGTAGCCTCGATCATATCGCCATCACGCCGCAGGAACCCCTCTTCCACAAGGAACTCCAAAAGTTCCTCCACGTCAGTGGATATCTTCCAGGTGTCGTTCTGGTACGCGTAGAAGGTCTCCCTGATGAACTCCCACATCTCGGTCAGGTCCTTGACGTAGTTGGTGGCAAAGGAGGAGAGGAGATGAACCCTGAGGGCCGGTCTCGATCCAAGCTTCGATAGTACTTCTTCCGGTTTGCCCCAGACATACCTGTCCATGAGGAGGTCGACCTCCTCCGGCTTCCGGGCAAGGATATACGACTCCCCCACCTTGTCGTACCTGGGCCGGCCCGCCCTCCCGAACATCTGCTTGATCTCCAGGACAGGTATCGGAGCCCTCGGGTTCCAGGTCTCGAAGCGGGTCCAGTCCCTGACTATGACCCTTCTGGCAGGAAGGTTGATACCTGCGGCTAGGGTCGGGGTCGCGAAAAGCGCTTTGATCCTGCGGTCCTTGAAACCGGCCTCCACCTTCTTTCGCTGCTCGTTGGAAAGC